>NZ_JBALNX010000044.1:41670-100947 GCF_036962035.1 Bacillus sp. JJ1773 | reverse complement strand
ACACTAGTACGTCCTGTACTTCGGGGGTAGGCGCTGGAGCTGGACATTACTCGAAATCGTAAAATATTTCTTTTTTACAGCCTGATGGGTTTGCCATCAGGCTGTTTTGTCTAATGCTTTTTATATGAGGTGTAATAATGGATATGATGCAGAACTTTTTAATAAAGAGAGCTTTTTTAACACCAGACAGACCTGCTTATCATTTTGCAGGAAAAACATATACTTTTTCCGAAGCTTATGAAAAAGCTCATACAATAGCTGGCCAATTAACGGGGTATGGAGCCCAAAAGGGACAGTTTGCCGGAGTATTGCTCAGTAGCCATGTAGACACTGTTTTCATTTATTTAGCCCTTCATTTGCTTGGTGTGAAGGCGGTTATATTAAATAATCGTTTGACCCCTTCAGAAATAGCATGGCAAATGCAGGATTCGCATTCGGATTTTTTGTTAACTGAAGAGAAATTTTCTAATACAGTTAATCAAATGAAACCGGTTCTTTCAGGTGTAACGATTATTGAAAAAGAGACACTTTTCAATTCCCCTGCTTCTAATCCGAGTATGATTGAAGAAATAAATTTAAACGATATATGTACAGTTATGTATACTTCAGGAACGACAGGACATCCAAAAGGTGTGCTTCAAACATATGGCAATCATTGGTGGAGTGCAATTGGCTCAGCATTAAATCTTGGGCTTTCTGAGCAGGATTGCTGGCTGTGCGCAGTGCCGTTATTTCATATTAGCGGCTATTCGATTCTAATGCGCAGCATCATATACGGAATGAAGATGGTGATTATGGAGGCCTTTGATGAAACAGAGGCAATCCAAACTATCCGAATTGAACATGTAACGATAATGTCCATTGTCAGTACGATGCTTTCACGGATTGAAGAAGAGCTAATAGATGAACATCTGCCTTCAGAATTTCGTTGTATGTTATTAGGGGGAGGCCCGGCCTCTAAAGCTTTACTCGAAAAATGCAGACATAAGCAAATACCCGTTTACCAAACATATGGCATGACAGAAACATCCTCCCAGATCGTAACTCTCTCTCCAGAGTATAGCATGAGTAAACTAGGCTCAGCCGGGAAGGTATTATTCCCGTCACAGTTAAAAATTGTTCGATCAGATGGAGAAGAAGCGGGACCAAATGAGGCAGGGGAAATCCTAGTGAAAGGACCTAATGTCACGAGCGGATATTTAAACAAAGAAGTTGAAACAAAGAAAAAGATTGTCAATGGCTGGTTGTCAACAGGTGATATTGGCACATTGGATCAAGAAGGATTTCTATATGTGTTGGATCGACGCTCGGATTTAATTATTTCCGGTGGTGAAAATATATATCCTGCTGAAATTGAAAGTGTGCTTGTTTCTCACCCAAGTATTTCGGATGCAGGAGTCATTGGTGTGAAGGATGAGGAATGGGGAGAGGTTCCGATTGCTTTTGTTGTTAAAGTAATTGAAGTTACTGCTGAAGAAATTCGCGAATTTTGCCAGCAGAAGCTTGCGAAATATAAAATACCGAAAAAAATCCTATTCCTTGATGAAATTCCTAGGAATGCCTCAAAAAAAATTTTAAGAAGAGAACTGCGAAAATTAATGTAAGATTAAAGGAAAGAGGCGCTTCCCAATGATTGCGCCTCTTAATGCAAAGTGTTATCCAAATGATGGTTCAAATGTTTTACAATCGGTTTCTTTACTATTATCAGCTGTTTTCCCCTTATGGCTGACTACATAAATCTGCTCTGCTGCACATTTATTTCCTTTTTCCCAAAATGAACAGTTATTGACTTCGCATAAAACGTCTTTTGCCATTAGGATCCACTCCTTCTAAGTTCAAAAAATAGGGTCCTTTTTTGTAACCCTAATTTAGGTTGTGGAACTGGCTTCTCCTTCATTCCTGCCATATGAAGGAATTACAATAAAAGAAAAACCCTCCAAATGGAGGGAGAATGGCTAATTTAGTGCTTTTTCAAGTGCCTTCAAATTTTCATTCATAATGGAAAAATAGGTTGAATCATTGTTAATATCATGTTCTGTTAGCACAGATAGATTGTGTAAATATAGAGGCTCTGCACCGAGCTCTTTCTGAATGATTTCCGTTAATTTAGAGCTTACATTTTGTTCAAAGAATACATATTTTAAATCATGTTCTTTAGCTTCAGTAATAATTTTCTCCAGCTGCTTTTGTGTAGGCTCACTAGACGAATTTAAGCCTGAAACACTGATTTGCTCGATCCCATAGCGCTTTTCCCAGTAGCCAAATGCTGCATGCGAAACAATTATTTCTTTATGCTTCGATTGATCAACGATTGTCTTAAAGTCATTATTTAATTGATCGAGCTCTTTAATAAGTTCATCATAATTCGCGTTAAAGACATCCTTGTGTTTTGGCATCTTTTCAATTAGTCCATTTTTTGTTGCTTCAGCTAGATCCTTTGCATAAATAGGATCAATCCATATATGTGGATCAATGTCTCCATGGTTATGACCATCATCTTCTTGGTGTTCTTCTTCATGGCTTCCTTCATCATCATGGTGGTCTTCTTCCTCATGAGCGCTATCTTTTTCGATATTTGTATCCAAGTGCACATTTTCTCCGGCTGCGATCATTTGAACGTCTTCGCCTTTTAAAATTTCCTTTGCCTTTTCGACAAAGCCCTCTAAGCCAAGGCCGATAAAAATAAATAAGTCTGCATCAGCTAATTTCATCATATCCTTTTGTGTAGGTTCAAATGAGTGTTCATCAGCCCCAGGAGGATACACTGTTTTAGTTTCAACATACTTTCCGCCAATCCGTTCAGCAAAGTATTGCAAAGGATAGACAGTCGTATAAACAGTTAATGTATCGTTGTTCTTTTCTTTTTCTTCTTCCCCAGCAGCACAGCCTGTTAAAAACAAACTAAGCATTAAGAACAAAATAAATATCTTTTTCATGTTTTCTCCCCTTAAAGTAAAGCGTACTCGTTACGATTTGTATTATAAAAAAATTTTTAATATTGCGCAATTCGTAATCATTACGATTACAAATGTAATTTTACAAGAGAAAGAAATAAAAATCAATCAAAAATATTTGGTTATGTTATTAGTTATTTGTTATGCTTAAAATGGAATTAAAATTTTGAGGTGTAAATCAAATGAAATTAATTGATGAAATTTTAACCTTTAATCAGCAATTTGTAGAAGAAAAACAGTATGAAGAATTTACGACAACTAAGTTTCCCAATAAACGCATGGTATTATTAACATGTATGGATACTCGCCTCGTAGAACTATTGCCAAGAGCGATGAATTTGCGAAATGGCGATGTAAAAATTGTTAAAAATGCGGGAGCGCTCGTTACCCATCCGTTTGGGAGTATTATGAGAAGCTTGCTCGTAGCAGTCTATGAGCTTCAAGCTGAGGAAGTTTTAATTATTGGGCATCATGATTGCGGTATGAGCGGAATGAAACCCGATCATATCCTTGAAAGCATGAGAAAGCGTGGTAAGTCAGAAGCGGCTCTTGACACGATTACTTATTCTGGTGTGGATGTTAAGGAGTGGCTAAAAGGCTTCGATAATGTCGAGGAAAGTGTTGCTCACAGCGTCAAGATGGTAAAGAAACACCCGTTAATGCCAAATGATGTGCCTGTACATGGGTTAGTTATTGAACCGCGTACAGGTAAATTGGATGTCGTTGTGAACGGCTACGAAGATATAAAATTTTTATAAAATAACTCCTATACAACTTGTCATGAAAAAGTGACAAGTTGTTTTATTTTTCAAAAAGTGTCTTCTCTTGCTTTTGCGGAACGGGATCAAAGCCACCCGGGTGAAAAGGATGACATTTCATAATTCTTTTTATTGTAAGCCAGCCGCCCTTTAATGCACCAAATCGTTTGACGGCTTCAAGGCCGTAATGAGAGCATGTAGGGTAAAATCGGCATGTGGGCGGTTTTAATGGCGAAATGACTATTTGGTAAAATCGAATCAGGCCAAGCAATATTTTTTTCAACATGAACAACAATCCATTCTTTCATTTTGATAAAAAGATAGCATATTCTATTGCAATTGTCGAAAGTAAGGTTTCAGCACTTAAGCAATAAGCATATTATATAAAATTGATGAATATACTCGGAATATAAGTTACAATGGAAGAAATAGCTTAGGAGTGATTTGTGATGCCTTCAGTAGAAAGCTTTGAATTGGATCATAACGCTGTAAAAGCACCATTTGTAAGACATTGTGGAGTACATAAGGTCGGTTCAGATGGTGTCGTTAATAAATACGATATACGATTTTGCCAGCCGAATAAACAGGCGATGAAGCCAGATGCTATCCATACATTGGAACATCTTCTTGCCTTTAATATTCGCAAGCATTCAGAGAAATATGATCACTTTGATATTATTGATATTTCCCCTATGGGCTGCCAGACAGGGTATTATTTAGTTGTAAGCGGAGAGCCGACTGTAGAGGAAATCATTGATTTGCTGGAAGATACAATGAAGGATGCGGTTGAAATTACTGAAATTCCTGCAGCCAATGAGAAGCAATGCGGCCAAGCAAAGTTGCATGATTTAGAAGGAGCTAAACGATTAATGCGTTTTTGGCTTGAACAATCGAAGGAAGACTTGAAGCAGGTTTTTGCATAAGTATTGATAAACAAAAAGCTAAGTGTACGCTGCTGATTATGTGTACTCTTAGCTTTTTTATATTAGAATAGATTTTTTAGGAAAATTAATTATCTGACTTATTTTCCAATTCCTCTTGGTCAGCGGGAATGGAATCTATAGAATCAACTGTGTGCTTAAACATATAAGCTTTAGAAGTTGTGACAACTGCCAAAACAATAACAATGGCAACAATAATCACCGATATGGCTAAAACAGTAATCATGAAAAATCCCCCCTCTTCTTAATTAGTTTAACATGAAATTCAACGAGAAGGAGGAAGGGAATTCGAAAAATTTGCTGAGAAGCGAATCGCAAGAAAATAAGGATTTGCTATGGGGAAAAGCCTGTGCAAAAAAATAAAAGCAGGGAGCATAAACAAATCGCTCAACTGCATTTTACTTTTTATAAATGAAAACGCTCTCATTTACCTGGTGGAATTATGTATTAAAAATAAGTCAGTGTATATTGCGATGTTGAATATTGGTGCTTCGCTGTGGCCTATAGTCTTCACTTGCAAATTTTCCTTTTAAGCTTTCGATTAAATAAAGCCCCATCAGATCATAAAGCTCTTGATTATTTAATTCATGAATAATATTTAATAAATCTTCCCTGCTCATTTCCTCTAGAAAAGCGAAGGTCAGCATATCAATATCTTCCTCATCACCAGTAAGCTTATGCCGATAAAGCTCATACAGTTCATCTACGATTTTCATCATGACACCCCCAACCTAAATTGTTTTTACTGTTATTTCTTATATTTTATACTTATTGAATCCCCTTGATGATAAAAAATATTCACCATTTGTCATTAAGGTTCCTTCTTTTTGAGAATAATATGTGACTTTAAGAAGAATAATGCATTTCGGCATTATTTTTAAACTGAATATGGAAAAGATAAGAATGAATATTAGCGTAAGGCACCCGCCTGCGGCTATTTTATCATAAGGGGCTGACTACTTTGGATGAAATGAAGAAAACGTATTATATAAAGGTAAATACTGGCGAAATTACAAAAAGTGTAACTGATTCGGCTTGGGATTTTAAAATAGAAGCAACAGATGAAGAGATTATTTCATTAAGGGAATTTTTTGATAACAATTATTCGATGGAATGGAAAAACTTCTACAGAGCCCATATTCCATTCATGGAATATCATAATGATAAAGAAAATGATGCGTATGATGATACACTAAGAAAAGTATATGGAATGATTTATCAGCTTGGAGATGAGGAAGCAAAAAGCCATATTGCAAGCATGGGGATTTTAGACGAAGATCAAAACAATTAATAGATCATAAGAAGGTCAGACCCTTCACTTGGAGTGCTTGGGTCTGACACTTAGCATAACAATCATATTACATCGCCATTTCAACGGCTGAATCAATTACTTCCTGAGGTACAGTAATGGCATCAATGTTATTGTGATTTGAATATTGTCCGTTCATTTTTTGATTCATGATAATGGTTTGGTCTTCTACAGTTAGCTCCATTTCCATATTCATATCTAGAGCAACTGGTAAAAATGACTCTTTATCAATTAAAAATTTATATTCCACGGCATTAATTTTCATGCTGTTCATAAGATCCTCTTGTGCCATTTCAGGAGGAAGTGACTCTGCAGCTGTTTCTTTAATGAAGTCATTAAATTTATCACCAGAAGCTTTCAGATTTAAGATATAATTCTTTGAATCTTGCTCAAAAGTGAAATCCTCCACAAACTGCTGTAATTTCTTAAGCTCTTCTCCAGGATTCGTTTGCTTACCTGACATTTGCAAGAATGCATCAGTCATTTCTTGTGGAAACTTCATCCACTGCTTCCCAGAAGGCTCATAAAAGTACATGCCTTCCTCAGTAAAGTAGCTCTCTGTTTCAAATTCCTCACCTGTATCCCCTAAGGACATCGTCATTTTTTGATAGAAGGCCATTGGGTCTTGTACAACGTTCATCTCAATGACAGACTGAGTTTGCAAGTTCATTTCTTCTTGATCGGAAGTTATATCTTGATCCAAGTTCATTTTTACTGAGAAGCTTGCTAGATTATTAGAGGCCTCTGTTGATTTTTCAAGAACTTCTTCTAATGTCAATTGGGATGGCTTTTCAGCAGCTGCAGGTGTTTTGCTATTCTTTGCAGATTCATTAACAGGCTCAGCAGTCTGATTACATGCAGCAAGCATGAAAGTCAATAGAAAGCCCGTCAAAATGGATAATGTTTTTTTCAAAATAGACACTCCCTTTTCGTTATTCACCTATTATATACGGGAAAATTAGCCAGCGGTTTCAATAAAATGAAGATTCATACTTTTTTCACATAATAATCCATAGGAAATATGAAATTAGTAACAGAAACGATTTCGCGATATAATTTAATTAAAATGTGGAGGTTTAAAATGGAAACATTTAAAGATTTTAACGGCGGAACAGTGAAGCTTTCCTTTAAAAATCATTCATTTAATCAAAAGCCAGAGCATGTTCTTGTTATATGTAAAATGAATGATAAATGGCTATTAACCAACCATTCAAAAAGGGGCATGGAATTTCCAGGGGGAAAAGTGGAACTAGGTGAGTCTCTTGAGGAAGCGGCGCGCAGAGAAGTGCTTGAGGAAACAGGTGCAACGATTAAAGAGCTGCAATTTATTGGAGAATATGAAGTTTCTGATGCGAAGAGTACGTTCGTAAAAGCAATTTTTTACGCATCCATAGATAAACTGGATGGCAAAGAACATTACTTTGAAACTAAAGGACCAGTACTGATTGAGGGAGATCTTTTGACATTAAGATGGGGCCCACAATTTAGCTTCATCATGAAGGATAAAGTGATTGAACAAAGTATATTGAAACTGATGCAAATGCGGTAAGGAGAGCGATTAATTAAAGAAAAGAAAATGGAAAGGGGAGTAATATGCTGAATATGAATCCAGAACAATTTGTATTGAAGCCAGTATTTGCTACAATTCATTGCGAGCCCAATTGGCGCTGGAAAAGAAGAGATATTCCCCTTCCTAATTACGATTTATTTTATATATGGAATGGGGAAGGAACGGTCATTCTTAATGATAAAAAGTATCAGGTTCAAAAAGGCAGCTGTTTTCTTTTTAAGCCGGGAGACAGGCCAGCTGCAGAGCATAACCCTCAATTTCCACTTGTATTAAGCTATATTCACTTTGACCTGCTTGAGTTTCCTGAAATGCTTCCGAATACTTATCGTATAGTTGAACATACTATCTGTTTTGAGTCACTTTTAACTCGCTATGTTCGCTTATTATTAGTACAATCATTTGGCGCTGAAATTGAGGCAAAGCTTATTTTAAAGCAATTAATGATTCAATTGCTAAGGGAAGAAATAGAGCATTTAGATTATCATGAAACAGCAAGCCACAGTATTCTCGAAACCATTCGAGAAATAGCAAATTATGTCCGTCAGCATCCAGGGGATTTACACTCAGTAATAAGCTTGTCAACTCGTGCCAATCTTTCACCGCGATATTTCTCCCAAAAGTTTAAAGAAATTATTGGCCAAACGGTGCGTTCATACATTATTCGTGCACGCATTGAACGGGCAGAGCATTTACTTCACTATACAGGAATGACAGTAACAGAGGTTGCAGAAGCACTTGGATATAATGACCTTCATTTTTTTAGCAGACAATTTAAGAAATATACAGGTAAAAAACCTTCACAACTTAGATAAGAATACTATCACTCAAAAACGTCAGGTCCTCTAACTTGACGTTTTTTTATTAATTGGATCAATTTCAAAACTCTGAGCCTTACAGGTCCAAGGCTTTAAAGCACTAAAAAAGGAGTACCTCCCCAAATGTCGCAAATAAGTAAGCACCACACAAACTTATGAGACGGGAGGAATACTCCCTATGACTATAATACGACGAGGAAGCCTATTTGACCTACAAGAATTATAAAATTTAGAACCTACCCATCGGTTTGAAGCTGTTTTTTCTGCCATCGACATTGAACCAATCTTCGCTGTGGTAACGAAGAAATCCCGTTATGATAGACCTGTCGAACTGAACTATGGCTATGCAGCCATGATTTACTCTCTAGTTGCTCGATTAACGGAACGTATTTCCTTTATTAAAGATTTGGTGAAGCGACTAAGCAATGATATGGTTTTTCGACTTGACTGCGGCTTTTTGGTATCTGATTCTGTGCCATCTGAAGCGGCTTATTGAAGAATGGTCACAATCATTAGTGAATCGAACGTTCTTGAAGATTCTAATGAATCGCTTCTACATCAAGCCATTACTGAAGGCTTTATCACCGATGACACGGCTGCCATTGATGCGACACACTTTGAAGCAAAAGATCAGGCACCCCTGAAAGAGGAAAAACCAAAACCAGAACCCAAGAAGCGTGGGCGTAAATCAAAGGAAGAAAGGGAATAATGTTTGATTGAAAAAGCTGAGCGTGAAGCCAATCAGCCTCTCTTTGAAAAGAAAATTGAAGATCAGTTGGATGTTCCCTTAGATCAACTTCGTGCCGAGATTCCCCAGAATCCAGAGTGGGGAGTTAAGAAAAACAGTGATGGGAAGAACGTTTTTTGGTATGGTTATAAGGCGCATTTAGCCGTTGGAACAACAAGTCAATATATTCTTCAACCGCTTTTTTCTTCGGGTAATTTGAATGACGGAAAAGCAGCGATTCCTTTATTAAAAGGAATCCATGAGCGTCTTCAACTTTCAACTCTACGTTACGAAACGATGGACGCAGGCTATGATTACGAACCGATTTATACACAGGTTCACCGAATGGAACACCAATCAGTGATTGCCTATAATCGGCGTAATGAACCTGATCCTGTAGGTTTTGATAAACATTTCGCACCTACCTGTTTTAGGGAACACTCGTATCGCTATGATAGTTTCGATACAAAATACGAAACACTCAAATACACACGACCAAAGGAATGTAAAGATTGTCCCTTGGCCAATCAAGGACTTTGTCAAAAGATGTATAAAGTTAAAATCACGACTGAATCTCAGAAAATATACTGCACCGGCTCGAGGATCAAAAGCTTGAAAACAATCTTTAAACGCCGTACAGCAGTAGAGCGTGTAAATGCTTATCTCAAACTATATTTTCAACTAAACAATGTACGTTATCGTACTGGAAAACGCGCTAAAGTTCACTTTGATTTGGTTACTCTGGTTTATAATGCCTCGAAATTAGCTACCGATCGAATTAATGCATCTTTAAGTAATCAAAAACAAGTTGCATAATTATTAAAAATTATATAGAGCAAAATTCTATAGGGCTGTGTTTCTTTAAAATAAGGAATTATAAAATTGATTCAATATTCTAAAAAGGGTAAAAAAGATATGACTCTTTTGTGAGGTGTGCCACGGCCTTTTCAGGTTTTAAAGGGGTCTAACCCATACTAGATTTTTAAATTAAATATTGGTATATTAAGTGTACAATGTTTATTAGAAAATTTTGTGTGGGGGATTAGGAAGGGGGAGAGGGTCATTAGTTTATATCGTGAGCCTCTACATTATCAAATTAGAAAAATATTGCGGCAGAGAATTAATGACGGAGTTTATCAAAACATGCTTCCAGGAGAATTAGATTTAATGAAAGAGTTTTCCGTTAGTCGTGCTACGATTCGGGAGGCCATTTCTGGGTGTGTGCAAGAAGGACTACTTGTAAGGATTCAGGGGAAGGGAACTTTCGTATCTAAAAAGCCTGTTCAAGATTGGTTGGGATACCTTTATGGTTTCTCGGAAACAATGGAAGAGTTGGGATTTAACCCAACGGCTAAAGTGATTAAGAGTTCACAAGTTGAAGATTCGGAAATCAGTAAAATTCTTAAAACAGATAACTTATACCTCATCGAAAGACTGAGGCTGATTAATGGAGAGCCTATTGCTTTAGAGATTACCTATTTTCCTTATGAAATTGGAATTCGTATGGCAGACAACGACAATCTAGTATTTTATTCTTTCATCGAGCAAGAGCTGGGTATTACATTAGAACGAGCGGAACAGTCAATCTCTGCCATGGTGGCTACACAAAATGAGGCCAAGCATTTAAATATCTCAGTTGGTCACCCATTACTTAATATTAGCAGAGTCACCTACTCTGACCGGGATGAACTGATTCAAGTAGCGAGGATTATTTATCGAGGGGATCAATACAAATTAAACATTGATTTAAAAAGATCGAAGAAAAGTTAGTGCCCCAGTAAAAAAAAAAGAAATAAATATTGACAATTATCCGAATATTCATTAATATCTAGTTAAACATATCACCTTGACCTATGTTGTACTGATAACATACATTTTGTGAAATGAACCTTTATAACGTTCATTAGATTAACTGTCAGTTGTTTTGTATAGTTGATGTGATGCTATGTGTTAAGGGTCATGTTTTTTTTTACAGTATAATGTCCGTACAACATACAATAGCTGATTTGAAAATGAATTGATATTGGCAATAAGTTATTATCCTATGAATTGAATTTATTAAACATTCGTTTAATGAATCTATTATCCTTTTTAAGGGGGCAGGGGTTTTGAGCATTGTTATTGACGATTCCTGAAAGCGCTTTAGTTTTAGTGAAGACCCCATCTTTTTTAAGGTAGGAGGATTTTTATGGAAAGTCAGACAGTACCTTGTAATTCCGTGGCCATAGTAACAGGAGGTACCTCTGGTCTAGGGCTTGCTGTTGTTCAACGGTTTTTAGAAAAGGGAAAAACAGTGGCCATCCTCGATATTTCGCAAGAAAGAGGAGAGGCATTGGAAAAATCACTTAGAGAGGAAGGGAAGGACGTTTACTTCTTTTCGGCTGATGTCGCCAATCAGGAAAATGTGAAACAGGTTGTGGGTGAGATTTATAAGACATTAGGGCGAATTGATTTTTTAGTGAATGCAGCAGGAATCAATCGCCGTAATGAAGCGGTTGATGTGAGTGATGAAGAATTAAAATCGGTGATGGAAATTAATCTAAATGGAACGGTGTATATGTGTCAAGCAGTTCAACCGTATTTGGTTCAAGAAGGCGGCGGGTCAATTGTCAACTTCGCTTCTGTTTTGGCCCATTACGGAGGGAAGTATTTGATTTCATATTCTGCTTCCAAAGGTGCTGTTATTCAGGCTACCCAATGCCTTGCTGTTGAATGGGCAGAACATAATATTCGGGTTAATGCCGTTTGCCCCGGTTATGTAAAAACACCGATATCTGGGACATGGAAAGACCCAATGTTTCATGAGAGGGTTGTAACGAGGACACCACAGAGGCGTTTTGGAGAACCAGAAGAAATAGCAGCGGTTGTTGACTTTTTATGTTCGTCCGATGCTAGCTATATTACCGGGGCCGCGATTCCGGTTGACGGAGGACTTTTAGCAGGAGACCCTGAATTAACAGCAAGACTTCAACTATAATCCCCAAAAAATTTTATCATCATTAATTAGTATTTGAGGAGGAGTCCAAGGTCATGAGTAAGAACCCCCATAATTTATCCAATATACGAAAGATTACTTTTGCAAGCTTTATTGGTTCGTTATTAGAATGGTATGACTTTTTTCTATATGGAACAGCAGCAGCTCTCGTATTTAATAAATTATTCTTTCCCAACATCGACCCGGTAATTGGGGTGGTTGCCTCATTCGGTACCTTTGCCGTTGGGTTCGTTTCCAGACCGATCGGCGGAATCATTTTTGGGCATTTTGGCGATAAAATCGGCAGAAAGAAAGTCCTAATAACCACCCTTATGATCATGGGTGTTGGAACATTCCTTATAGGAGCATTGCCAACTTACGATTCGATTGGGATTTGGGCACCAATTATCTTGATTACTTTGCGGTTCGCGCAAGGGCTCGGATTGGGCGGGGAATATGCAGGAGCAGCTTTAATTGTCATAGAGCATGCCCCACGTAAGCAAAGAGGTCTATGGAGCGGTTTTGCCCAGTCGGCTGCCTCAGCTGGACTATTGTTGTCAACCGGAACCTTTGCCTTACTGACCTTACTTCCAGAAGAACAATTTATGTCATGGGGCTGGCGCATTCCGTTTTTAGCAAGCATCATTATGTTGGCTGTTGGTATGTTTATTCGATTGAGTATTGCCGAAACACCATCTTTCCAAAAAGTAAAAGAAACCAAAACCGAAGCTCGTATCCCCTTTTTCGAACTGCTTCGGACCTATCCGAAAAGCCTGCTATTAGCCTTTGGGGCCCGCCTTGGAGAAACCGTTTCGTCGAATATTTTTAACGCGTTTGCCATCGCATACGTGGGCACTTATTTAGGACTTTCAAAAACGATTGCGTTAAATGGTGTTTTATTAGGTTCAGCTATTGCAATTATCTTTATGCCTATATTTGGAAAGTTATCAGATCGAATCGGACGCCGACGGGTTTACATGGTGGGGCCGGCATTTCTGATTGTGTTTTCCTACCCCTTCTTTTGGATGCTTAATACGAAGGTACCAGCCCTCATTTATCTTGCTGTCATTTTAGGATTGGTGTTTGGTACCATGTTGATGTTCAGCGTCCAGGCAGTATACTTTGCCGAAATGTTTGGGACTCGGGTTCGTTACAGCGGCATTTCCGTAGCGTATCAGCTTTCGTCCATAATTGGTGGAATAACACCACTCGTAGCGACTTCCTTGCTCCCTGCAAGTGGTACGCCATGGGCAATTGCCGGGATCTTGATGGTAATCGGTGTAATTTCATTAGTATCGACCTATCTATCACCAGAAACATTCAAAAAGGATGTTTCGGAGAAGGAAGATGAAATAGTTGCCGTTGATGGACCTGATCAGCTTAATCCAGAATTAAGAGAAAGTCTATAAAGAAATTTAAGAATATTGTGAAAATGGTGGGAGAATCGAGTTGGTGGATTTCCCCACTATTTTCAAAGGAGGCAGGGAATTGACAACGATTCAAAATGTAAATAAATCTAAAACACATAACTTAGTAGAATTACTCTATCAAATGGAAGTTATTCGTAATTTTGAGGAAAAAGTAGAGAAGTTGTTTCTGCAGGGAAAAATTCCCGGCACGATGCATTTGTGTATCGGCCAGGAAGCAACTGCTGTAGGGGCATGTGCTGTCTTGGGGGAAGAGGACAAAATTATCAGCACCCATCGCGGACACGGGCACTGTATTGCTAAAGGAGCGGATATCAATCGGATGATGGCCGAATTGTTGGGGCGTGAAACGGGCTATTGTAAAGGGAAAGGAGGTTCTATGCACATTGCCGATTTGGACATAGGGAACCTAGGTGCAAATGGGATTGTTGCAGCGGGTCTTCCAATTGCTACAGGCGCTGCTTTGACGGCTAAAATGAAAAAACTAAATTATGTGGTAGTTTGTTTCTTTGGTGATGGGGCAACAAATGAAGGTGCCTTTCATGAGGCATTGAATTTAGCGGCAATATGGGATCTACCTGTTATCTTCTTTTGCGAAAATAACCAGTACGGAATGTCGGGTTCGATTAAAGAAATGGTGAGAATCGAGAATCTTGCCGACCGGGCTGCTTCCTATGGAATTTCTGGAAAGGTCATTGACGGAAATGATATATGGAATGTCATCGAAGCCATGGAAGAAGCGGTAGAACGAGCAAGAAAAGGGGAAGGACCTAGCCTGATTGAAGCAAAAACTTATCGCTGGAGTGGCCATTCCAAAAGCGATGCGCGGAAATATAGAACCCGTGAGGAAGAGAAAGAGTGGAAAAATCTCGATCCGATTGCCAGGCTTACAAAGCGTTTAATAAAAGATGGTATTTTAACAGATAAAGACTATCAAGCTATGAAAGAGCAGGTAGAAATAGAGTTGCAGGAAGCCATACAATTTGCTGTGAATAGTCCAATGCCCTCACTTGAAACATTAGAAGAGGATGTATACGCATAATTCTATTTGGAGGGGTTTGAATGATTAGAGAGAAGACTTATGTTGAAGCGATTAGAGAATCAATGTGCCAAGAAATGAGGGAAAATAACGATGTCTTTATTCTTGGTGAAGATATTGGGGTTTACGGGGGGGCATTCGGTGTAACGAACGGTATGCTTGAGGAGTTTGGACCTGAAAGGGTCCGGAGTACGCCAATATCGGAAGCAGCCATCAGCGGATGTGCGGTAGGTGCTGCGGTAACAGGTATGCGTCCTATTCTCGAACTGCAGTTCTCCGACTTCGTTACTGTGGCAATGGATAATATCGTCAATCAGGCGGCAAAACTGCGCTACATGTTTGGTGGAAAGGGCAAGGTTCCTGTTGTCATTCGTACCCCCGGAGGCTCTGGTGCCGGTCTAGCCGCCCAGCATTCACAAAGTTTAGAAGCATGGACGGCCCATATCCCGGGATTAAAGGTTGTTCAGCCTTCTACTCCATATGATGCCAAAGGGTTATTAAAAGCTGCCATGGATGATGATAATCCGGTCATGTTTTATGAACATAAATTGCTTTATGGTATGAAAGGACATGTCCCTGAGGAAGTCTATTCAATCCCATTAGGAAAGGCAGATATCAAAAAAGAGGGAACAGACGTAACGATTGTGGCCACATCTATTATGGTGCACAAATCATTAGAAGCTGCCCGTCTATTGGAAAAAGAGGGAATAAGCGCTGAGGTAATTGATCCTCGTACATTGGTTCCACTAGATGAAGAAACGATTATTAACTCCGTAAGAAAAACGGGTCGAGTTGTTGTCGTGTATGAGGCGGTAAAAAGAGGGGGATACGGGGCAGAGATTGCCAGCATGATTGCGGAAAGCGATGCATTTGATTATTTAGACGCACCTATTGTCAGGCTTGGCGGGTTACCGATACCGATGCCCTATAATCCAATATTAGAGAAAAAAGCAGTGCCCCAAGTAGAGGATATTATAGAAGCAGTAAGATCTACCATACACCATCGATAAAGGAGGGATCTTTACGTGGCAACAGAAGTGTTGATGCCGAAATTGGGAGCTACGATGGAAAGCGGAAGGATTATGAAGTGGCTTAAACAATTAGGGGAAACTGTAGATTCTGGAGATCCTCTAGTAGAGATTATGACAGATAAAATAAACATCGAAGTAGAGGCCGATACGGCCGGCGTGTTGACTAAAATTATCTATCAAGAAGACGAGGAGGCAAATGTGGGCGAAATAATTGGCTACATAGGGCAGGAAGGTGAAGTTGAGCTTTCCACAGTCTATTCAGAAACAGGTTTATTGCCCCAGGATGAGCCGACATTACATTTTCCAAAGGTAAGAAGAACTCCTGCAGCGAGAAAATTGGCGATATCTAGAGGTGTAAACCTGGAAGATGTAAAAGGTACTGGACCGCAAGGCCGCATTCAACGAAAAGACGTTGAGGAGTTTACTAAAAAAATTGTGAAACCAACACCACTTGCCAGCAAAATCGCTAAAGATCAAAATATCGACGTGGCTTCGATAAAAGGTTCGGGTGTAAATGGGAAAATTTTGCGCAGTGATGTCGTTGAAAAATTAAATGAATTGGAAACGTCTCTTCCTGCAACCGAACGTATTAAGGTGCAGGGAATTCGTAAAATTGTCTCACAGAGGATGGCTCAGAGTGCCTTTACCGCTCCTCATGTCACTATCATGACGGAAGTGGATATGTCTAATGTCATCGAGATGCGCAAGCAACTATTACCGGGCATTGAAAAACAGACAAATCTTCGTTTATCTTATACCGAAATTATCATGAAGACAGTAGCGCAAACTTTACGGAAACATCCGAAAATAAATGCTTCCCTAAATGGTGATGAAATCATTTTGCATTCACAGGTGAATATCGGGTTAGCGGTTTCGATTCCCGATGGCTTATTGGTTCCTGTAGTAAAAACTGCCGACCAAAAGGGGCTGGCAGAATTAACGAAGGAATGTAAGCGATTAAGTGGATTGACCCGTGATGGGAAGCTGCAGCCGGATGATATGGCGAGTGGAACCTTTACTATTAGTAATTTAGGCATGTATGCCGTGGATACGTTTACCCCAATCATTAACCAGCCGGAGTCCGCCATCCTCGGGGTAGGGCGTATTCATGAGAAAGTGGTTGGAGTTAACGGTAAAATTGAGCTCCGTTCGATGGTTTCGCTAAGCTTGGCATTTGATCATCGGGTAATTGACGGAGCGCCAGCAGCCGCATTTTTGACTGAGCTAAAAGAAATGCTTGAGAATCCATATCAGCTTTTGGTATAAGGAGAAGCTTATGAAAAAATTTGATGTTGCCGTAATTGGTGGAGGCCCAGGCGGATATGTTGCAGCGATTCGGGCCGCCAAGCTAGGATGCACAGTAGCCTTAGTTGAGGGTGATCAATTAGGCGGGACCTGTTTGAATAGAGGTTGTATTCCATCGAAAACTTTATTACGCCACGCTGAAGTAATTGAACAAATAGAACAGGCCAAAAGCTGGGGCATTGAAACAGGAGAACTAAGATTATCTTTTGAAAAGATGATGGATCGCAAAAATCAAGTAATCAAGAATTTGCAAATGGGTATTAAATCATTGTTGAAGGCAGAGAAAATTGAGCATTACCGGGGGTGGGGAACAGTGGGTTCTAATTTGACGGTGGTTGTGCAAAATGGCGACCATCGGGAAGAAATTCAAGCCCAAAAGGTCATTCTGGCAACGGGATCTGTTCCTTTCGTTCCCTTGTTTCCTGGAATTGAACATGTTCCAATCCATACGAGTGATACAATTTTTGATTTGACGCAATTGCCGAAGTCCATCACCATCATCGGGGCTGGCATAATTGGAGTCGAATTTGCCTGCATTTTTTCCAGTTTAAATGTCCAAGTAACAATGATAGAAATGGCAGATTGCATTATACCTAGTGAATCTAAGGAAGTATCGACCGTCTTACAGAGGGAATTAAAGAAAAAGGGGGTAAACATCCTCACAAGCACGAAAGTAAAAGGGTTGGAACAAAGAGATAACACGAAATCGATCATAATTGAAACAAAAGATAGAGTGATAGAAAGCTGTTATGCGGAGGAGATTTTAGTAGCAGTGGGAAGGAGGCCAAATTTATCCGCGATAGAAGGACTGCCGTTAGAGATGGATGGTCCATTTGTTAAAGTGAATCATCAGATGGAGACTAGTATTCCGGGGATTTATGCTTTGGGCGACCTGATTGGTGGTTGGCAGCTTGCACATGCAGCTAGTGCGGAAGGAATTGTTGCTGCTGAAAATGCGGCGAGTATAGAAAGAAAAATCGATTATCGGGTCGTCCCACGCTGCGTTTACACAATCCCGGAAATTGCCAGTGTTGGTTTATCCGAAATGGAAGCCAAGGAACAGGGATACTCTGTTAAAACAGAAACCTATCACTTTAGGGGAAATGGCAAAGCTTTAGCCATGGATGAAAAAGAGGGATTTGTTAAAATTATTGCTGATGAGAAATATGGGGAAATTCTCGGTGTGGTTATGATAGGACCCCATGTGACAGAAATGATTTCTGAGGCTTCTGCCTTTATCCATTTGGAAGGTACTGTTGAAGAACTTGCCAATATGATTCACCCGCATCCCTCTTTATCCGAAAGCCTATTTGAAGCAGCGGCATCCTGGTTAGGGAAAGGGATTCATAAGTAATCTAACTTTAGGGAAGAGAGTGGATTAATGATGAGTTTCCAGGGTCAGGTGGCAATTATTACTGGTGCAGGAAGCGGAATTGGTTTGTCAGTTGCACTAGATTTATATAAATTGGGTGCAATAATTATTGCAGTAGATTTGGATGAAGAAAAACTGGCCAGGATGTTGCCGGAAGATAAAAATATGATTCTCGTACAAGGGGACATAACTTTAAGGGAAGATCGAGAAAAAATCTTGAAGGCGGCAATCACTAAAGGAGGACCTGATCTTTTAATAAACACTGCCGGAATTATTCGAATGGAAAATATCTTTGAAGTGACTGAGAGCAATTGGGATCTAGTCATGGATGTTAATGCAAAAGCATGCTTTTTCATGTGTCAAAGTGTAGGGGATTATTGGATAAAAAATAATAAAAAGGGCGTTATTGTTAACTTTTCGTCTGCTGCCGGGAAAACAGCAAGAACTTTAGATATTGCCCCCTATAATGCTAGTAAAGCAAGTGTAATTGCCATCACCAAAAGTTTTGCCTATTCTCTTGCATCGTATGGCTGCAGAGTCAATTGCGTTTGTCCTGGTATTATTGAAACCCCTATGCAGCAGGCACTGATCCAGGGTATATCCAACAAACAGATTTCACCTGAAGAAACAGCAAAAGAGCGTTTAAAAAGGGTTCCCTTGGGAAGAGAGGGTACATCAGAGGAAGTTTCCCAGGTTGTTCTATTTTTACTATCTGAATCTTCTTCTTACATGACGGGGCAAGCGATTAATATTACAGGCGGAATGGTGATGTATTAATTGAATACTATTAATATATTAATGAAAGGTGTGCTTTAGGATGGCAAAAGTAGAAAAGGAATTACTAGAATTCAAAACAAAAAAAGTGAAAATGACTCCTAGTGAGGCAATTGTAGAAACACTGGTTGCTGAAGGGGTAACACATATTTCGGGTATTTTGGGATCTGCTTTCATGGATATGCTTGATCTTTTGCCAGATGCCGGAATCCGCTTCATTGGCGTTCGTCACGAACAAAGTGCAGCCCATATGGCGGATGCCTATACGAGAGTTAGCGGTGTTGCAGGGGTTGTCATTGGCCAAAATGGACCTGGAATTACCAACATGGTGACATCTGTTGCCGCTGCAAATCAGGCACACACACCAATGATTGTCATTTCGCCATCTGCCGGAACCCCAACTGTCGGTTGGGACGGTTTCCAGGAGTGCGACCAAGTATCGGTATTTAAATCGATTACTAAAGAAACAGTGAGAGTAACCCATCCAAGCCGCGTTGCTGATTGTTTAAGGACAGCATTCCGTATTGCCTACGCTGAACGCGGGCCTGTATTATTCGATATTCCAAGGGACTATTTTTATGGCGAAGTAGAAGATGTTATTTTAGAGCCTCACCAATATCGAGTTGATAATAGAGGATGCGGCTCTTTAGAGCTGATCGACAAAGCGGTCGAATTATTGGCTCAAGCAAAAAATCCCGTGATCATTTCCGGTCGTGGTGTTGTGGATTCAGACGGAATCGAAGCGGTAAAGGAAATTGCCGAACATCTAACAGCACCTGTTGCTGTTTCCTATATGCATAATGACGCATTCCCGGCTAATCATGGGTTAGGAGTTGGACCAATCGGGTATATGGGCTCAAAAGCGGCGATGAACACTTTGAAAGAGGCTGATGTAGTGCTAGCCTTGGGTACCCGTCTATCTGTTTTCGGAACACTGCCATGCTATGATATTGATTATTTTCCAAAAGGTGCAAAGATTATTCAAGTGGATATTAACCCACGTAATATTGCGCGTACTCATCCGGTGGAAGTGGGTATTATCGGGGATGCGAAGGCAGCTGGTGTTGAAATCGGCAAGCGTTTGAAGGAAAAGACTCCAAATTTGGCAACAAATCGTGAGCGGCTTCGCAAGGTTGCCGAGGAAAAAGTACAATGGGAAAAAGAATTAGTCGATCTTGCGATGGTAGAAGGCAATCCGATTAATCCGCGCCGTGCGCTATTAGAATTAACAAAAGTTTTACCAAAAAATGCAATCGTTACAACCGATATTGGTAACGTTTCGTCCACTGCAAATGCCTATTTGAAATTCAATCACGGACGCCAGCATATTGCTGCCTTAACTTTTGGCAATACAGGGTTTGCTTATCCATCCGCATTAGGTGCCAAGCTGGCAAATCCAAATAGCCCAGTCGTCGCAATTGTTGGTGATGGTGCATGGGGCATGAGCTTGCACGAAGTCAGCACGGCTGTTGAGCAAAATATTCCAGTGGTCGCCTGTGTATTTAACAATAATGCATGGTGTGCTGAGAAGAAGAACCAAGTAGATTTCTATAATAACCGTTTCGTCGGTGCTGATATTCAAAATCCTAATTTTGCTGAAGTAGCTAGATCCATGGGCGCAGTCGGAATTAATGTTGACCGACCTGAGGAAATAGGTCCAGCCGTCCAACAGGCTATTGAGTCCAATAAGCCAACTGTTATTGATATTCAGGTAGACGGAACCCAACTAGCACCACCATTCAGAAAAGACGCACTGAAATTACCAACCCGCCTCTTACCGAAATATGCTCATTTAGATTATCGGAAATGGTAAAGGAACACGGAGGAACATGGGGACGGTTCTCACGTTTCAAAATAGAAGACTCTGTGGAAAAGGGAATTGGACGTTTCCTGTCAAGTAGTCAGTGGGGACATTAAAAAGTGAATTAAACGGCCTTAGTCCTATATTTCCAATGGGCTGAGGCCGTTTTTTTATGAAACTTTGGGACAGTTCTCGTGTTTCCTCATTCTTCAATTTTTTCGAAGATTGTTATGTTATTTTTGTTAAAAAGTGCAAACATTTAACCATTTAATCTAAATATTACTTTCTTTTATAATGGTAAAATAAAGAAAATTCAATGAAGTCAAGTTGTTTTTGAAGGCTGAAGAAGGAGGAATCTACTTGAGTAAGGATTATATTCAGCAAATGATTGCAGACCGTCTTGGAGGTTTAACTTTCGGAAAAAAAGAAGAAATGTATAAATTTGAAAAAATTAAGCGATTGAAGAGAGAAGCAAGCCGTGCAAATCCTTATATGGAGCTTATTGATTTAGGAATAGGAGAGCCTGATGAAATGGCAGATTCTGCAGTTGTGAAAATTTTGGCTGAGGAGGCTGCCAAGAAAGAAAATCGTTATTATGCAGATAATGGAATTTCAGAGTTTAAGGAAGCTGCTGCTGCTTATATGAAAAGTGTATTTGGTGTGAACGGGCTTGATCCGGAGCAGGAGATTAATCATGTAATTGGTACAAAATCTGCATTAGCCATGCTGCCGGCTGCTTTTATTAACCAAGGCGATATAACCATTATGCCTGCACCTAGTTATCCCATTTTATCTGCCCATACAAAATACTATGGTGGTGACATTGCGTATCTGCCTTTAACTTCAGAAAATTTATTTCTTCCGGACCTAAGTACTTTAAAAAGTATTGTAGATAAAGCAAAAATTCTTTATTTGAATTACCCAAATAATCCAACGGGAGCTATGGCAACAAAAGAGTTTTTTGAAGAGGTTGTTCAATTTGCTAAGAAAAACAAGCTGATCGTAGTACATGATGCAGCCTATGCAGCGCTCGTATTTGACGGAGAAAAACCGCTAAGCTTTCTATCTATTGAAGGAGCTAAGGAGGTTGGGGTTGAACTGCATTCTCTATCAAAATCATTTAGTATGACGGGCTGGCGCATCGGTTTTATTGCCGGAAATTCAAAAATCATTAAAGCCTTTGCTGCTGTGAAGGATAACTCGGATTCAGGTCAATTCATTGCCATCCAGAAGGCGGCTGCCTATGCACTTTCACATCCTGAAATAACAAAGCGGACTGCAGAAAAGTATTCTAGGCGGCATGAATTATTAGCTAGCGTCTTAAATGAAGGCGGGATCTGGGCAGAGAAGCCAAAGGGTTCATTTTTCTTATACACTAAGATACCAAAAGGGGTTGTTGGCGGCCTACAATTTCAAACAGCAGAGGAATTCAGTCACTACTTACTTAAAGAACACTTAATATCAACTGTTCCATGGGATGATGCAGGTCATTATATTCGATTTTCGGTAACATTCCAAGCTAAGGATCAGAAAGATGAGCAAAGAGTAATGAATGAAATCAAATCGAGGCTGAGTCGAGTAAATTTTTATTATAAAGAGGAGAGTGAAAATGTTATTTACTAAAATGCATGGCCTAGGAAATAACTATGTCCTTTTCGATCTATTAAAATCTCAATTTAATAACCAAGACATTTCACAATTATCAATGAAGATATCGGATGTCAATTTTGGCATCGGATCAGATGGCATTATTTTAATTGGCCCATCATCTATAGCTGATTTTCAGATGAGAATCTTTAATTCAGACGGTTCAGAAGCAAAGAATTGTGGAAATGGTTTGCGGTGTACAGCTAAATATTTGTTCGATCACAATCATGCTAAAGCTAAGCGCTTTACGATTGAAACATTAGGTGGTGTTGTTCAGGCGGAGGTTGAAATAGATCAAGGTCAAACAGTCCAATATGTAACAGTAAATATGGGGGAGCCGAAGTTTTTGAGAAGTGAAATTCCTCTCATTGGCCATCCATTAGATAAGGCAATTAATGAACAATTTGTCATTGGCAATGAAATTTATCATTTAACCTGTGTTTCAATGGGCAATCCGCATGCCATCTTATTTGTTGATGATGTTCATGAGTTTCCATTAGAACAAATAGGTCCTATTATTGAAAATTCATATTTTTTTCCTGATAGAGTGAACGTAGGAATCGTTCATGTGGTAAATAATTGTGAGATTCAATACCGAGTCTGGGAAAGGGGTTCTGGACTGACGATGGCCTGTGGCACAGGTGCTTGTGCTGCAGTCGTAGCAGCAACAATAAATAATAGGCTAGACAAAAATATTCCTATTACTGTTCATCTCCCAGGAGGTGACCTAACAGTAAAATGGGATCATCAAAATCAAGTTTGGAAGAAAGGACCGGCAGAATACATCTGCAGCGGGGACATTAAAATTCCTACCTTATTTTAGCAAGCAAATGCGATGGAAGTACTTTAATCATTTAGGGGGATTTACAATGACGGTATCCTACACAAAAGAAAAAATTTTAAAAAGAATAAAAGAGGAAAATGTTCGATATATCCGATTACAATTTACAGATATTCTGGGTACAGTTAAAAACGTTGAAATTCCGGTTAGCCAACTATTAAAAGCACTAGAGAATAAAATGATGTTTGATGGGTCATCAATAGAAGGCTTTGTGAGAATTGAAGAATCAGATATGTATTTATATCCCGATATAGACACTTTTGTTATTTTTCCGTGGACAGATGACAAAGGAAAGGTTGCTAGATTGATATGCGATATTTATCATCCAGACGGAACGCCGTTTGAAGGGGATCCAAGAAATAATTTAAAACGGGTTTTGAAGGAAATGGAGAGGCTTGGTTTTTCAGATTTTAATATTGGGCCAGAGCCGGAGTTTTTCCTATTCAAGCTAGATGAAAAAGGCAGGCCGACATTAGAGTTAAATGATCAGGGCGGTTATTTTGATCTGGCACCAACAGATTTGGGAGAAAACTGCAGGCGGGATATCGTATTGGAATTAGAGGAAATGGGCTTTGAAATTGAAGCCTCTCACCATGAGGTGGCACCTGGGCAGCATGAAATTGATTTTAAATATCAAAGGGCATTAAAGGCTTGTGATGATATTCAAACTTTTAAGATTGTAGTAAAAACAATTGCCCGCAAGCACGGACTTCACGCGACCTTTATGCCAAAGCCATTATTTGGCGTTAACGGCTCCGGGATGCATTCAAACCTGTCCTTATTCAAAAATGGAGAAAACATCTTTTATGAAAAAGATGGTGTTCTTGGGCTTAGTGATACAGCAAGACAGTTTATTGCCGGCATTTTATTGCATGCTCCTAGCTTTACAGCTATTACAAACCCAACCGTCAATTCTTATAAAAGACTAGTGCCTGGCTATGAGGCTCCCTGTTATGTTGCTTGGTCAGCAAGAAACAGAAGTCCGCTTATTCGCATCCCGGCATCGCGTGGAGTAAGTACTCGCGTAGAGGTACGAAGTGTAGACCCGTCAGCAAATCCGTATTTAGCTGCTGCTGTACTCCTGGCAGCAGGATTAGATGGAATCACCAATAAATTAACCCCACCTCTTCCAGTTGACAGTAATATTTACAATATGTCAAAAGAAGATCGACTGAAAAATGGCATTGTGGACTTACCTGCATCTTTAGCTCAAGCTCTAGAAAACTTAAAGATGAATGAAGTGATCACAAATGCATTAGGAAATCATTTGTTAACCCATTTTATAAGGGCTAAAGAAATCGAATGGGATATGTTCCGCACACAGGTACATCCATGGGAGAGGGACCACTATATCCTACAATACTAAATTGCCCCCATACTTTGGAAATAAAAATTCATAATAGAGAGTGTGGTAAATTTGTGTGGCATAACAGGATGGGTTCATTTCCATCAAGATTTATCAAAGGAAAAAGGCATTATTGACAAGATGACAAACACTTTGGCAAAAAGAGGCCCAGACGCTACAAATGTTTGGATTTCGAGTCATGTATTGCTTGGCCATAAACGTTTAGTTGTAGTGGACCCTTCTGGCGGCGCTCAACCAATGACAATCGTTAAAAAAGAGCATTCCTATACAATCGTGTACAATGGAGAACTTTATAATACAGATGAACTAAGAACCGAATTAGTAAAACGAGGGTATATTTTTCAATCCCATTCTGATACTGAAGTATTGTTAACTTCCTATATAGAGTGGGGGGAAAGATGTGTAGATTATTTAAATGGAATTTTTGCCTTTGCCATTTGGAATGATCAAAAGAAACAGCTATTCATTGCGAGAGATCGACTTGGTGTAAAGCCCCTTTTCTATAAGGAAGTCGATGGCTCATTCATATTTGGGTCAGAGCTTAAGGCGACTCTTGCACACCCTAGCGTTAAAAATGAAGTCGATCGTGAAGGACTTCAAGAGATTTTTGGTTTAGGTCCATCAAGAACTCCAGGACATGGAATATTTAGGGGGGTCAAGGAGCTCCGGCCGGCACATGCGCTTTTATACAGCTTGAATGGCTTAAAGGTTTGGAGATATTGGAATGTTGAAAGCAGAGAGCATCCGCATTCATTGCAAGAAACCATTGAACATGTAAAAATGCTCGTTAAGGATGCTATTAAACGCCAATTAGTTGCCGATGTGCCAGTTTGTACTTTTTTATCAGGGGGCATTGATTCAAGTGCTATTAGTGCGATTGCATCTGACATTTTTAAAAAGGAAGGAAGAAGCACCCTTTATACGTTTTCAATCGATTATGCCGAAAGTAGCGAGTTTTTCAAATCAAGCACTTTTTTACCTAGTCAAGACGGTCCTTGGATTGAAAAAGTAAATCATTTTATAGGGTCGATTCACCACAATGCTGTAATAAACAATGAGCAGCTCGCCAGCCGTTTAAAAGATGCTGTCTTGATGAGAGACCTGCCTGGAATGGCAGACATTGATTCTTCTTTATTATGGTTCTGTGAACAAATTAAACAAAACTATACAGTAGCATTGTCAGGCGAATGTGCGGATGAAATTTTTGGCGGCTATCCATGGTTTTATAAGGAGGAAATACTGAATAAACAAGGATTTCCATGGATGACCTCTGAAAATGAGCGGGAGCAGTTATTGCATCCGCACTGGAAAAGTAAGCTAAGTCTTAAGAATTATGTAAGAGAGCGATATGAAGAAACAGTCAGTGAAGTACCTCAAATTGCAGGTGAAAGTATACTAGAAAAACGCCGCCGAGAAATGTCGTATTTAAATATGCTCTGGTTCATGACCGCATTGCTCGAAAGAAAAGACCGTATGAGCATGGGAGCGAGTTTAGAGGTGCGTGTTCCATTCGCAGATCATCGTCTTGTTGAATACACTTGGAATATTCCTTGGCAAATGAAAATGCTCAATGGTTATGAAAAAGGAATATTGCGAAAAGCCTTAGAAGGAGTTCTTCCTAATGAAGTACTTTACCGAAAAAAAAGTCCTTATCCAAAGACCCATAGCCCGGGCTATTTGAAGCTTGTTAAGTCGATGTTAAATAATATTCTTACAAATAAATCCTCACCTCTTCTCGAATTAATCTCCAAGCAAAAAGGAATAGAGCTCATTGATTCAAACGGCTCTTCTTTCAAAATCCCATGGTTTGGCCAATTAATGACTGGCCCTCAGCTCATCGCACATCTCGTACAGATCAATATGTGGCTTGAGCACTATCAAATCAATATTTTAGATCAATGAATGCATTATTTCTCTTTTGAAACTAATTTATTACAAAGTTGAAAAAAGGCTCATAAGAAAAGCGGTTATAAGCCTCCCTTATGAGCCATTTTTAATTAATTTCCTCTCCAACAGTTCAACGAGCTGGTACATCAACGTTGCAAATATCGCAATCACTAGCAGGGATAACATGACAAGAGTGAAGTTAAAGACTTGGAATCCGTAGATGATCATATAGCCGAGGCCTTTTGAAGAAACGAGAAATTCACCGACAATGACTCCTACCCAAGATAAGCCCACATTGACCTTTAAAGTGGAAATAATCACTGGGAAGGACGCTGGAAGAATGGACTCTTTAAACACTTGAATCCTAGATGCGCCAAAGGTTTGCAGAACCTTTATATAGTTGGGATCTACTTCTTTAAACGAAGTATATACAACAATGGTCGTGATGATGATGGAAATAATCGCACCCATGGCGACAATCGATGTGAAGCTTGGGCCTAACGCGACAATTAATATTGGGCCTAGAGCCACTTTGGGCATGGAATTTAGGACGACTAGATACGGGTCCAGTATTTTTGATAGCATAGGGGACCACCAGAGAGCTGCGGCAAGCAGGGTTCCGATCAGGGTGCCAAGTATGAAGCCGAATACTGTTTCGGATAAGGTGTAGCTTAAGTCGATGAATAATGTTCCGTCCTGAATTTTTGTTAGAAACAAAACCCATACTTTTGAGGGAGAACTAAATATTAACGGGTCCACCCACTGCTTTTGACTGGCAAGCTCCCACCCAGAGAAAAAGACAATAAAGATAATAAGCTGGTAAAAACGGACCGATTTTTTTTCGCGTTTCAATGATTTCAGATACTGTTGATGAAGGAAGTCAACGTTTGTCTGCTGGCTCAAGGGATTCCAGCTCCTTCCAAATAGATTGAAATATACTTGAATAAGTCTCATGGCTGCGTGCTTTGAATGGGGTTTCATTTCGAAGTTCTTTAGGCATTGAAAAGACCTTGTGTAGTCTTCCCGGGCTTGAAGAGAAAAGAAAAATCCGATCACTCATGGAGACGGCTTCTCCGATATCATGTGTGACAAGAATGGCTGTTTTTCCGAAGAATTTAAGTGTATTGGAGACAAGGTCTTCAAGCTTTAATTTAGTTTGATAATCTAAAGCGGAAAAAGGTTCATCAAGCATGAGAAGCTTCGGTTCAGTTGCTAATGTTCTGACAAGCGCAACCCTTTGTCTCATTCCACCGGAAAGCTGCTTTGGAAATTGTGCTTCTACCCCTTTAAGCCCCATCTGTTCAAGTAAGGATAAAGCGTACTCTTTTTTGTTGGAATCAAGCTGATTACTTATCTTTAAACCAAGCAGAATATTTTCTTCAATTGTCTTCCATGGAAAAAGATAATCCTGTTGAAGCATATATCCTATGCTCTGACCCGTTGTTTCGACTTTTTTGCCTTCAAGAGTGACAGATCCTTCCGTTGGCTTTAGCAAGCCGGCAATAATCGAAAGCAAGGTTGTTTTTCCGCATCCGCTTGGACCTAGAAAGGAAACGAATTCTCCCTCCCCGACAGTAAGCGAAACATCGGAGAGGGCTGTTGTGGCAGAGTTTTTCGTGAAATACGTATGTTGAATTCCGTGAACGTTTAAGAAATCCATACAAGCCCTCCTTTTGATTTTCTTTAACTATTTTTTCATTACACCTTCAACAATTTCCGTGTTGACCAGATTATTGTAATCTACTCGTTTTGGAAGCTCCCCAGCTTCTTCCATAATGTTTTGCAAGTTATCCCATTCTTCATTATCTAAGATTGGGTCGGTTGCATAGGAGCCTTGGCTCTTATAACGCTCGACAACCATTTCAATAATATCGAGCTCCGTATTATCAAAGAAGCCTTTTATGGCCTCAGCTGTTTCCTTGGCGCTGTGTGTATCTACCCATTGCTGTGCCTTATAAACTGCTCTAGTAAATTTCTCAACTGTTTCTTTATTATCGTTAATGTAGCTTTGTTTCGTCATGAAGGTAGTATATGGGATGTGCCCGGACTCTGTTCCAAATGAGGCGACAATATAGCCTTTTCCTTCTTTTTCAAAGACACTCGCTGTTGGTTCGAAAAGCTGGACAAACTCACCAGTGCCTGAAGCAAAAGCAGGAGCAATATTAGCAAAATCTACATTCTGGATAAGATCTAAATCCTTATGGGGATCAATTCCATGCTTTTTCAAAACAAATTCCCCAGCCATTTGCGGCATACCGCCTTTACGCTGACCTAGGAAGGTAGTTCCCTTTAACATATCCCATGTGAAATTTTCGATTTTGTTTCGTGAGACAAGAAATGTACCGTCTGTTTGTGTAAGCTGTGCGAAGTTTATGACTGGATCATTAGAACCTTGGGCAGAAACGTAAATTGAAGTTTCTGATCCCACAAGGGCAACATCAATGCTGTCGGATAGGAGAGCTGTCATCGTTTTATCCCCGCCAGCTGTCGTTGTAAGTGTAACATTCAGCCCTTCTTCTTCAAAAAATCCTTTTTCAATCGCTACATATTGTGGAGCATAGAAAATGGAACGGGTTACCTCACCGATCCGTACATTTTGAACTTCATCCTTTCCGCATGCTGCTAATGGTATAATTAGAATGGAAATGAACAATAGTGAAAAACTAACTTTTAGCCACTTTTTCATAGATAGGACCTCCCGAAATAGGAAAATAATAAGCTTTTAAGCCTACATTATCGTATGAGTGTGACAAAAATGTGTGAATGCCTATATAAAAATTTTAAATTTCTGATAAGTGGGACATAAGGATGTGAACCTAGTTAAAATATGGAGGATATCCGCCACTTTTGAGTTATATCCGCCAGTTTGGCCAAGATATCCGCTACTTTTGAGTTATATCCGCCAGTTATTAAAAAGGAGTAGAGCAACATGATAAGTAAACAGAGATTTCCATCGCCAAACCCGAATATTGAATTATCCATTGTCACTTATTTATCTGGCGATCTTAAAATAAAAGGGCTGCTTGCAGAACCGAAGGATGAAGCCATTTATGACGGGTTTCTTTATTTGCGCGGAGGTATAAAAAATGTTGGCCAGGTACGCCCTGCACGAATCGTTCAGTTTGCATCAGAAGGATTTATCGTCTTTGCCCCTTTTTACAGGGGAAATCAAGGAGGGGATGGGAATGAAGACTTCGCTGGTGAAGATCGAGAGGACGCATTTTCCGCCTTTAAATTATTGCAATCCCATCCACGTGTTAAGGGTATACATATTTTTGGCTTTTCAAGAGGAGGAGTAATGGCATTACTCACGGCTCTCGAATTTCCTAAGGTGAAATCGCTTGTCACTTGGGGCGGGGTTAGTGATATGTTCCTAACCTATGAGGAGAGAAAGGACTTGCGGAGAATGATGAAAAGGGTCATTGGCGGAACTCCGACTAAATATCCGGACAGATATGAATACCGAACACCACTTTTTCAATTGGAAAAGCTTGAAGCCCCTGTCTTAATCATTCATGGTGAAAAAGATGAAAATGTTTCTGTTGAGCATGCATACCGGCTTGAGAAAAGATTAAGATCCTTAGGTAAGAAAGTGGAAAGTTGGTACTTTCGAGAGTTTACACATTTTTTTCCACCAGCCATAAATAGAAGAGTTGTAAGAGATTTAACAAACTGGATGAAAAACAAGCAGGAAAGATCATAAAATAAAAAGGGCGTCACTCAGGACACCCTTTTTTTTACATAATATTAAGCAACTGGTCCGCCTTGCTTTTCGATTTCAGCAGGGACGTTGGAGAATTTCTTGAAGTTTTCACGGAATTGAGAAGCTAGTTCCTTCGCTTTTGCTTCATAAGCTGCTTCATCAGCCCATGTTTTGCTAGGCTGTAGCACTTCATCAGGTACGCCTGGTACATGTAAAGGAATTTCAAGACCAAAGATTTCGTCTTTAATCGTTTCTACATTATTTAATTCGCCTTCTAATGCAGATTGTACCATCGCACGTGTATAGCTGAGCTTCATGCGGTTTCCTACTCCATATTCGCCGCCAGTCCAGCCTGTATTCACAAGGAATACTTTTGCATTATGCTCATCAATCTTCTTCCCTAGCATTTCTGCATACTCTGTAGCAGGAAGCGGAAGGAATGGTGAACCAAAGCAAGTAGAAAATGTTGCTTGCGGTGACGTAATTCCGCGCTCAGTACCAGCAAGCTTAGATGTATATCCGCTTAGGAAATGGTACATTGCTTGCTCTTTTGATAGTTTAGCGATTGGAGGCAATACGCCAAATGCATCTGCTGTTAAGAATACAATTGTATTTGGGTGACCGGCAATGCTTGGGTCAACAATATTATCAATAGCTTGCAGCGGGTAAGCAGCACGAGTATTTTCGGTTAAGGAATTATCATCATAATCAGCAACACGAGAATCGCTGTTAATCACAACATTTTCAAGAACAGAACCAAAACGGATCGCATCAAAGATTTGCGGTTCTTTTTCACGAGTTAAGCCAATGGTTTTTGCATAACATCCGCCTTCGATATTGAATACCCCGTTTGGAGACCAGCCATGCTCGTCATCACCGATTAAGCGGCGATTTGGATCTGCTGATAAAGTTGTTTTGCCTGTTCCAGAAAGACCGAAGAATAACGCTACATCACCTTCAAGGCCAACGTTAGCTGAACAGTGCATTGGTAAAATTCCGTTTTCTGGAAGCAAATAGTTCATGACAGAGAAAATAGACTTCTTAATTTCTCCAGCATACTCTGTTCCGCCAATTAGAACTATACGGCGTTCAAAGGAAACAATGATAAAAGTTTCAGAAGCAGTACCATCTACTGCAGGGTCAGCCTTAAAGTTCGGAGCAGAAATAACTGTGAATTCTGCTTGATGATCTAATAGATCCTCAGCTGTTGGGCGAATGAAAAGCTGGTGAGCAAATAAATTATGCCATGCATATTCATTAATAACTTGTATGGGAAGGCGATGTTTTTTGTCAGCACCAGCGAATCCATTAAAAACAAATACCTCATCTTTTTCTTGTAAGTAGTTTAATACTTTATCATAAAGGTTTGAAAAAGCCTCTTCTGAGATAGGTTGATTTACTTTACCCCAGTCAACTTTCTCCTTCGTAGATGCTTCTTCAACAATATATTTATCTTTTGGAGAACGACCTGTATATTTTCCGGTAGTTGCACAAACTGCACCGGTTGAAGTGAGCGAGCCTTCTTTACGATTTAGTACCTTTTCCACAAGCTGTGGAACAGATAATTGTACTTGAATATTATTTCCCTTTAATAATTCAGTTAATTTATTCGGAATGCTAACAGAATTCATCTGAAGAATACCTTCCTTTTACATTAAATTTATGAAAGACATTTCAATTTACAAATAGTATAACACAATTGAATGATTAATCTATACTAATTGCCGTTTTTTTTTCATTAATTATTTTCCTCTTTTTGAACAATTATAATTCCGCCTAACGAAGAAGCCCGCTTATTACCAAACCAATTTGAATAGGATAAAATATGATAAACTAACGATATAAATATAAGATAGGGCTGGTGTTAGGTGAAAACGATTGCATTATACGATGAAACATGTAGTTTATGCAAGGAATCTAAACAATTTTTTGAAAAAATTGATAGGTTTCATAAAGTAAGCTGGGTTTCACTGCAAGAATATGAAAAAACCCGTCATTCGATACCGTTCGATAAAATCAGCTTACGGCGGGAGCTTCATATTATTTCTTCCGGTGGAAAAGTCCGTAAAGGCTATGATGCTATAAGGTATTTACTCTTGCTTACTCCCCCATTAAACCTATTAGGGTTATGTTTATATTTTCCTGGAATGTCATTTGTAGGTAATCCTCTATATAAATGGGTAGCCAAGAATAGACATAAATTTTTCAGGAAAAAATGTGACAATGGCAGTTGTTCATTATGATATTCATTGACATAAAAAAAACACCAAAATAATTGAATAATTTTATTGACTTCTTTTTATATAGTACGTTATGATTTATCCTTGAACGGATACTCTCTTATCCCGAGCTGGCGGAGGGACAGGCCCAATGAAGCCCAGCAACCTGCTAAACGATTAACTTTATTCATTCGAATAAAGTTAGCCTCCGGCGGATGCCTCAGATTTTTTAAAGGTAATTTATCGAGCGAGCTCGATAAAAATCTGGGCGCAAATTCGCCAAGGCGAATTTGATTAGCAAAGGTGCTAAACCTGACGCAAGGATTATTCCTTGAACGATAAGAGTGAAAGGCGCGAATCGATTTGCTTCAACCTTTTCACAGGGATGGAAAGGTTTTTTATTTTGCATTTTGAGGGTTAGCTTCTTGAAAAGCCTATACGCTAATCATAAAAACTCCAATTTTACTTCATACTAATTAGGGAATGAGTTCCGTATCATTTTTTATATAAGGAGGAACATCAGCATGTCAACAAAACGTCGTTTGTTTACATCTGAATCAGTAACTGAAGGTCATCCGGATAAAATTTGTGACCAAATTTCTGATGCCATTTTAGATGCCATTTTAGCTCAGGATGCAAATGCCCGTGTAGCAGCAGAAACATCTGTTACAACAGGGTTAGTTTTAATTGCAGGAGAAATCACTACATCTTCTTATGTAGATATTCCAAAAATCGTTCGCGAAACAGTAAAAGAAATCGGCTACACTCGTGCGAAATACGGCTTTGATTCCGAAACTTGTGCGGTTTTAACTTCTATCGATGAGCAATCACCTGATATTGCGATGGGAGTTGACCAAGCTTTAGAAGCTCGTGAAGGGCAAATGACAGATGAAGAAATTGAAGCTATTGGTGCTGGTGACCAAGGTTTAATGTTTGGATTTGCATGTAATGAAACGAAGGAGCTAATGCCGCTTCCAATTTCATTATCTCATAAATTAGCACGCCGTTTGACTGAAGTACGTAAAGAAGAAATCCTTCCGTACCTTCGTCCGGATGGAAAAACACAAGTCACAGTTGAGTATGATGAAAATAACAAGCCTGTTCGTATTGATACAATTGTTATTTCTACTCAACATCACCCTGAAATTAGCTTAGAGCAAATTCAGCGCAATATTAAAGAGCATGTCATCAATCCAGTTGTTCCAAAAGAACTAATTGATGAGAATACAAAATACTTTATCAACCCTACTGGCCGTTTCGTAATTGGCGGACCACAAGGGGATGCTGGCTTAACTGGCCGCAAAATTATCGTTGATACTTACGGTGGATACGCTCGTCATGGCGGCGGTGCATTCTCCGGAAAGGATCCTACAAAGGTTGACCGTTCCGCTGCTTATGCTGCACGTTATGTGGCGAAAAACATTGTTGCTGCGGGTCTAGCTGATAAAGTTGAAGTTCAGCTTGCTTATGCAATCGGAGTAGCGCAGCCGGTATCTATTTCAATTGATACTTTCGGAACAGGTAACGTAGATGAAGACGTGTTAGTTGACTTAGTTCGTAAAAACTTCGATCTTCGTCCAGCTGGCATTATTAATATGCTAAACCTGCGCCGTCCTATTTATAAGCAAACTGCTGCTTACGGTCATTTCGGACGTACCGATATCGATCTTCCATGGGAGCGTACAGATAAAGCAGATGCATTACGTGCAGAAGCTTTAAAATAATAATGAAAAAGCGGAAGCTACATTTTTGATGTAACTTCCGCTTTTTATATTCGTCATATGTTAAGGATGATTTTAAACTCCTATTTCCATTCCTTGCAAACAACCCCCATAATATTTCACTAATCAATAAACAAATAAATAGTGCAATTATCATCTAAATTAATTAAAGATTGAGATTGGGTGATAAATGAATGAGCCGCTTTAGTGGATTTGTAAAAAGAAATCATGACAATACAGATACCCCGAAATGTGAAGCAAGTTTTTATGATGAAGAGTATGGGCTTTTCCATTATCCAAGATGTGATGAGAAGCCTTTTTTCTATCAACATGACCGATATTCTATTGTATTGGATGGAGAGATTTTCAATATACAGGAGCTTAAAGAAGAACTTTCTGAAGGTGAATATTGTGATTCAGAAATATTATTAATCTTATATAGCCAATTAAAAGAAAAAATATTGGAAAAGCTGCGTGGAATGTATGCTCTTGTTATTTGGGATAAGCAGGATAAGGTCTTGTTTGGCGCAAGAGATCCTTTTGGGATCAAACCTTTTTATTATTATGACGGAATCGAAGGGTTGTATTTTGCCACTGATAAGAAGAGCATTTTACAAAGCGAAGTTTTGAATATAGATGCATTACAGCAATATTTAACCTTTCAGTTCGTCCCAGAGCCTTACACGATCACAAATAAGATTCAAAAGCTTGAACCAGGGCATTATTTTACAAAGAAAATGGATGCCCCTATGGAGATTATTTGCTATTGGAAAGCAGCCTTTCAACCGGTATTAAAACAAGAAGCTGAATTTATTCGAGAGATACAATCAGCCCTCTATCAGTCAATACAATTGCATACTCAAAGCGATGCGCCGATTGGATCCTTCCTCTCTGGGGGTATTGATTCCACTATTATTGCTGCGATTGCAAAGGAATATCATCCAGATTTAAAAACATTTTCAGTTGGATTTGAGCAGGCTGGCTTTAGTGAAATTGACATTGCGGAGGAAACGGCTAAAAGGCTTGGAGTTGAAAATATAAGCAGGATCATTCATCCTGAAGATTTCATTAAGGAGCTGCCGAATATAATCTATTCATTGGAAGACCCGCTTGCAGATCCGGCCTGTATTCCGCTTTATTTTGCAGCTAAAGAGGCAAGTAAGCATGTAAAGGTTGTTTTATCTGGAGAGGGTGCTGATGAATTATTCGGCGGCTATAATATTTATCGCGAACCACAGTCCTTAAGGCTCTTTCAATATTTGCCTAATTTGATAAAAGAAATCTTGCGGAAACTTGCTGCTTTTCTTCCAGATGGGGTGAAGGGTAAAAGCTTTATTGAGCGGGGGATTACTCCCTTAGAAGAAAGGTATATTGGCAATGCCAAAATTTTTTCCGAAATAGAGAAGAGTATGCTCTTCCGAGAATATAGGGAAGATCTAAGTTATACGAATATAACAGCCCCTCTTTACAAAGAGAGTGCTTCATATGATGCAATTAACAAGATGCAGTATATCGATATTCATACTTGGCTAAGAGGAGATATTCTATTAAAAGCTCATAAAATGACTGGAGCCCATTTGATGGATTTGCGGGCCCCTTTTCTAGATAAAGAGGTATTTGAGATTGCGTCCCAAATACCGAGCAGTCTAAACATCGCCAATGGAACAACGAAATATATTTTGCGGAAAGCAGTAGAAGGAATTGTTCCAGCTCATGTCTTACATCGAAAGAAACTGGGCTTTCCCGTCCCAATTAGGTTTTGGCTAAAGAATGAAATGAATGATTGGGCGAGAAAAATAATTCGTGAAAGCGACACGGACCATTTATTTCATAAAGATTATTTATATAAGCTGCTTGATGACCATTATAAAGATCAATCCGATAACAGCAGAAAGCTTTGGACGGTATTAATGTTTATGATATGGCATGCCATATTTGTTGAAAAAAAGTATGAAAATGAACTAAGTTCAATGAATACGGTCCTGCCAATGGGTATATAAAACGATTAGAAAGAATAAGTTATTTATAAAAGGACATGTTAAAAAATATCTTGATTATTTCTGCAGTGATTTATAATACTGCGCTTTTTCAGCGTATTCTCTGCTTATTCTTTCCATCTCTTTAATATCATCAGGTGTTAATTCACGGATTACTTTAGCTGGACGGCCAAAGGCAAGTGTATTAGGAGGAATTTTTTTACCTTGCGGAACTAGACTGCCAGCACCGATAAAGGCTCCTTCACCAATTTCAGCTTGATCAAGAATAATAGAGCCCATGCCAATTAACGCTTTTCGGCGAATAATGCAGCTATGTAAAACAACCTGATGTCCTACTGTCACTTCATCTTCAAGAATTAGAGGGTTGTTAGGGCTCTGGTGCAGTACTGAATTATCTTGAATATTAACCTTTTTCCCAATAATCGTTGGGGCGACATCCCCTCTTATAACCGTATTGAACCACACACTGGATTCATCCCCGATTTCTACATCCCCTGTAACGGTTGCAAAGTCTGCAATGAAAACCGAGTCAGCTATTTTTGGTTGCTTATCTTTATATGGGTAGATCATGTTTGATTCTCCTTGAAATGATTTAATATCTTAATTTTACCATAGAAGTCATCAATCTTCTTCATTGATCAATTAGACTTCATTAATGATGAAATAATGTTTCTGGGCTATAATTTAACTATAATGAGTTCGTTTTCAACATAAGGTTTAGGAGGATTAATAATGTGGAAATGGGAAGCTGAGGGAGAGGCTAAAGGAGTCATTGTGATGGTCCATGGTGCGATGGAGCATCATCGCCGCTACGGCTGGCTTATTGAAATGTGGCGTTTATCAGGCTTTCATGTCATTATGGGAGATCTTCCTGGCCAGGGTATGACTACTAGATCACGGCGAGGTCACATTGATTCATTTGATGAATATTTACATGAAGTGAAGGATTGGATTCAGGCAGCGTACCGATTCGAATTACCGGTCTTTCTACTGGGCCATAGCATGGGCGGCTTAATCTCTATTCGCCTTTTGCAGGAAGAGAGGCTGAAATTAACAGGAGTGATCCTGTCATCCCCTTGTCTGGGCTTAGTGAAAAGGCCTAACAAAATACTAAATGTATCTTCTTATCTTTTAAATAAAATTGTTCCAAGTCTGCGATTGAATTCAGGGCTGACTGTAGATATGGCGACAAGGAATATTGATGTGCGTGATGCCGATGCTAATGATACTTTATATGTGACAAGAGTGTCAATCAGATGGTATCGTGAACTTATACATGCGACAAAGCTAGGTTTTGAAAATCTTGATAAAATTCAAGATGTCCCGCTGCTTGTTATGCAGGGTGGCGAGGACCTAATTGTAAATAAGAAGACAGTCAGCGATTGGTTCAACCGTGCCCCCTTCTCAGAAAAACGATTTAAAGAATGGCCTAAATGCTATCATGAAATCTTTAATGAGCCTGAAAGGGAAGAAGTATTTGAGTATGCGAAGGATTTCGTATCTAGCCAGTTAAAGGCCGTTGGCTATATCGTTTAGTGCCTAGCTACAGCGCCTATCCCGACGTACAGGACGTACTAGTGTCGACAATGCGACAGGACAAGGAACGCTTCGGAAGCGTAAACATCGCACGACCAAAAGTGAAGCTTTTGGGAGGACGTCGCGTTATTGTCGACCTCGTGGTCATAAGCCAATCTTGAAAGGTAGAGCTCACCTTTCCGGGAGGCTCGTCTTATGCTTGTCGGGGGTGGGCGAGGCGCTTTCGCTTTTCTAAGGAGTGAGTTTTACTATGAGTGTCCCATCTATGCCTATCAGTCTAATGTCAAATGTTTATCGTAGGATATTGCCAATAGCTCATAAGGAATTGGAGTATTGGCGGAAGAGAGCGGAAGAAATTCCCGATCCAGAACTTAGAAAACAGGCATTAGCGAGCATAAAGCAAAAGACCTTTCATTGTGAAGGCGGCGCCATCATGGCGTTAATGGCAAAAGAAAAATATGAAAAAGCGATTAAATTTATAGTTGCTTATCAAACAATCAGTGATTATTTGGATAATTTATGTGATCGAAGTACATCACTGGATCCAGAAGATTTTGAGGCTTTACACGAATCAATGATGGATTCTTTAGTGGTGGAGGCTGCACCGAAAAATTATTACCGATTTAGAGAAGAACAGGAAGATGGAAATTACTTAGCTGACCTTGCTGCAGCCTGCAGAGGAGTTTTATCTGAAATAGGTAATTATGAAGAAATCAGCGGTTATTTATTAGAATTATGCCGGTATTATTGTGACTTGCAGATTCATAAACATGTAAAAGTGGAGGAACGCGTGCCACGGCTCCAAGGCTGGTTTGATGAATACAAGGAACAAATTCCAGAGATGGAGTGGTATGAGTTTTCAGCTTGCTCTGGATCGACATTAGGTATTTTCTGCCTTGTTTCTTATGCCATGAGGGATGATTTTAAGCTGGCCGACGCAGAAAATATTCGGAATGGCTATTTTCCTTACATACAAGGTTTGCATATATTATTGGATTATTTTATTGATCAGGAAGAGGATCGTGCTGGCGGAGATTTAAACTTCTGTTTTTATTATGAAAGTGAAGAGAAGCTTTTTGACAGGCTGAAGCATTTTGTACAAGAAGCTGACAAGCATACAGAGCACCTGCCTCATAAACGATTTCATCAATTGATTAACCGTGGACTGCTAGGGATTTATTTATCAGATGAAAAGGTCCGAAAGCAGCGAAATGTAAAGAAACTAGCTCGAGGAATGATCAAAACCGGCGGGATGATCAGTTTTTTCTTTTATTTAAATGGACGTGCTTATCGGGCTATGCAAAAATGGATGCCAGCCGGTCTTATGAGGGCATTTTTAAAGTAAATTGAAGCCGAAATGTGAAAAAACCTGCTTAAATGCAGGTTTTTTCTCTTTGGAAGGGAAAAATCGGTCAGTTTTCGGTAAATCAATCGGCACTTTTTTTAGTATCCGCTAGTTACGCAGAAATATCCGCCACTTTTGTGATATATCCGCCAGTTATGCAGAAATATCCGCCACTTTTGTGATATATCCGACAGTTACGCAGAAATATCCGCTACTTTTGTGATATATCCGTCAGATAGTCAATTATTATCTTTTTTCAATCGCCACAATGAAAGGTGGATTATTCTTCTGATTAATGAATTGATATTGAAGAACATGAGCCTTTTTTTGGTCTAGCTGTTTTACAAATTGAAGGAGTGCGTCACGTTCAATCGCACCTTCTTCGTGGCCATGGTAAACAACAAGGACAATAATCCCTTCAGGAGCCATAATTTCAAGAAGCTGCTCAATCGCTGAAATAGTTGTGTCTGGAACTGTAACAATCGATTTGTTGCCGCCTGGCAAATAGCCCAAATTAAAAATAGCACCTTTAATTTTACCGTGATTTTCTGCTGAGATACTGGACAATATATGTTCATGCCCATTATGAAATAAAGTAACACGGTCAGAAAGCTGCTGTTCTTCTATCCTTTTTTTTGTACTGAGAATTGCTTCTTCTTGTATATCAAATCCGAATACATGACCGGAATCTTCAACTAATTTTGCCAAGAATAATGTATCATGCCCATTTCCTAATGTTGCATCGACTGCAAAGTCACCAGAACCAACTGCTTTTTCTAGCAGCTTCCTAGCAAAAGGCAAAACTCCTTCTAGCTTCATGCTTGTACCTCCACACTGCTTGCCTTGTAAAATTTTCCTTGCCAGCTATTCCGTCTTTTAAGTTCAGCATCAATGGTGTTTAGAACCTCCCATTTATTAACACTCCACATCGGACCAATCATCAGCTCAATAGGACCATCTCCAGTAATTCGATGAATAATCATTTCAGGAGGCAGAATTTCAAGTTGATCACAAACTAAACTGACATATTGGTCAAATGATAAGAATTCAAGCATTCCTTTTTCATATTGCTTCACCATTGGTGTTCCTTTTAAAAGATGAAGAAGGTGGATTTTGATTCCTTGAACATCTAGCTTTGCGACCTCCTTAGCAGTTTCCATCATCATTTCCGGTGTTTCCAGTGGAAGTCCATTAATAATATGGGAACAAACACGAATTCCATGTTTTCGAAGCTTGTTGACACCGTCTACATAGCATTGATAATCATGAGCACGATTGATCAGCAATCCGGTTCTTTCATGTACAGTTTGCAAACCAAGCTCAACCCATAAATAAGTTCTTTGATTAAGCTCAGCCAAATATTCCACTACATCATCTGGAAGGCAGTCTGGCCTTGTAGCAATTGAAAGCCCTACAACATCTTCAAACTGTAAAACTTTTTCGTACATATTTCTTAACACTTCTACGGGTGCATGTGTATTCGTAAATGCCTGGAAGTAAGCCATATATTTGCCATCTTTCCACTTCTGATGCATTTTTTCTTTAATTTCTTTAAATTGTATCTCTATATCGTCAGATCGGTTTCCCGCAAAGTCACCAGAACCGGCCGCACTGCAAAATGTACAGCCTCCGTGCGCGACCGTGCCGTCACGATTCGGGCAGTCAAGGCCGCCATCAAGAGCAACCTTAAAAACCTTATGGCCAAATTGATTCCTTAAATGGTAATTCCATGTATGATAGCGTTTATTATCAGATGCAAAGGGAAAAGGATTAATCTGATTCATCATTGTAAACCTCCTTAAAGCACTATAAATAGAGAAAACCTATTTTTAAATGTAATGGCTATCAACGATTTTTGCCAGTAAAATTACGAAATAGGAAAAAGAAATATGAACAAACTAATGAATGAAGCATTTTGCTTCTGAAAAGACCGATTTATTTCAGGAGGGATATTATGGCTACTCGTGACTCCGTTGATAATCTAATGCAGCAATGTGAGGATGCTATCCGTTTCGCTAATGACCAGCTTCAGGAAGGCAGAACTCAAGAGCATTACAATGATGCTGGTTTTACGGATGCACTGTATTCTCTTGAGAATGCGTATAATGATCTGACCAAACTTGCTTTAAGTGCCAACGCCCAGCAGAGGGAACAGCTTCACCGCATGAGGCTGCAGCTTCAGCAGCTCCAAAATCAAATGATTATTCATCCCCATTAAGGAGTGATTTTCAAGGTGAAAAAACGGTCTAAACAAAGAAACCCTGAACAAAAGAACCGTAATGGCATAAATAATCAAGAACTAGAGATAGGTCAGGATTTCGACATCGTCAAGCAAGCAAAAAAGTTGTATGAAAAAAAGGGACAGCCAGTAAAATCAAAATTCCATCCTGAATAATCGAAACCCTCCAATTCTGGAGGGTTTTTTAGTTGTTCCACAGGGCTTCCGCTTTTCTAGGAATATTGTGTATTTTCTTTGTTTGGCTGCTTACATGATTCCCTATTGCAAGGACAGTAAAAAAGAAATAAAATTGCTTAGTGAACCGAACTAATTGTCGAGCAGACTTTTATATATTTTGGTCTATTTTAGGAGGGTTTTTTCATGCCACGTGCCTTATGGCTTTTAATAATTGGGATGGTGGTGAATGTTACAGGCTCTTCTTTTTTATGGCCTTTAAACACAATCTATATTCACGATCATTTAGGAAAATCATTATCAGTTGCGGGAATTGCTCTCATGTTAAACTCTGGAGCAAGTGTCATTGGCAATTTAACCGGGGGCATCCTTTTTGATAAAATTGGCGGCTATAAATCAATCCTGCTGGGAGCAGGAATATCCTTATTATCATTAATCGGGTTAACCTTTTGGCATGATTGGCCAATGTATGTTGTCTTTTTAACGATGGTTGGATTTGGGGCAGGAATTATTTTCCCATCAATGTATGCAATGGCTGGTTCAGTATGGAAGGAAGGCGGAAGAAAATCCTTTAATGCTCTATACGTAGCGCAGAACCTTGGTGTAGCAATCGGAGCGGCCCTTGGCGGATTTGTAGCTTCTTTTTCTTTTCAGCTCATCTTTATTGCTAATACGTTCATGTACTTGGCTTTTCTTTTCATTGCTGTTTTCGGATATAAAGGAATTCAAATTGAGTCAAGTATGCATACTTCTGTTCGAAAGAAAAAGTCTGTTGTTAAGGACCATTCAAAGCTATATGCCTTATTAATTTTATGTATTGGCTACAGCTTATGCTGGGTCGGATATGTTCAGTGGCAAACGACAATTGCCTCTTTTACACAGGAGCTTAATATCACCTTAAGACAATATAGTCTGCTTTGGACGATCAATGGAGCATTAATTGTTCTAGGGCAGCCAGTAATAAACTTGCTTGTGTCCCGAATCAAATCTCTGAAGACACAGATCAATATCGGCATTATTATTTTTATAGTCTCTTTTGGAGTTGTTTCCGTAGCCCATCAGTTTGCAGCTTTTCTTGCTGGAATGATTATATTAACAATTGGCGAAATGTTAGTATGGCCAGCAGTTCCTACGATCGCCAATGATCTGGCACCAAAAGGAAGAGAAGGATTCTACCAGGGAATTGTCAATAGTATGGCAACAGGAGGGCGTATGATTGGACCGCTCCTAGGGGGCATTCTTGTCGATATATACGGAATGTCAATGCTATTCTCAATCATTATAGTTTTACTCGTGATCTCTATTTTTACAACATTCATCTATGATAAAAAAATTAGAAAAACAAAGAGCGTTGCACACGCATCTTGAAGACCTGCACTAATGCTGCAGGTCTTTTAATTATGATTAGCCACTATTTCTCTGTTCCTCTACAAATACTACTTCCGAAAAATAGCTTTTTAATAATACCCATTTAGCAGGATACATATAAATAAATTCATTCACATCTTGATTCGAATAGATCACTAAATAATCCAATAGCATCTTTGCCTGATTTAAATCGTATAGAAGAGCATGAGGAAGGGTGTAATAATCATTTAGCTGGTTTGAATTCAGTTTTATAGCTTGGATCTGATTTGCCTTCAGAAATGAACTAATCATGCTTATACAGTGCGAGATCCCTTCTAAATCTTGATGCTGTCTTTCATTAATGAAGTAAATGCCTTTCATAGTTAACACTCCATTTTCTCTTTTCTCCCTTCTTTGACAAAAAATAGAGGAAAAATACTTATGTAATTAAATTATCTAACAATTGCGATAAAATAAGCTGGAATGTATAAATGATTATAAAGGGGAGTATTATGAAAAACGCATTATTAAATATTCCAATCGGAAGTTATTTTTTCATTAATCCCTCAAAAAAGGCTTTTGTCTGTTGATGAGATTGCGGATTATGCATATTCCTTGCAAGTGAATCTGCAAACGGAGTGACAGGGCAGGCCATCTGATTGATGGGGGATATACAGTTCAATAGATTTTGAGGGGACAGCTGTGAGATGTCCCTTTAAAATTTTTTAAAAATTCATTCACATAATCTTATTTCCCGCATATGCTACATATTAAATTTCCTGTCAAGATGAGCCCACTTGCATCTTGGCGGGAAATTTTATACAATAGCACTAATATATTTATATGCTAAGAAAAGGATTAGTAGTGGATTGAACCTGATTGTAGAGAGTTGACGGGTGGTGCAAGTCAGCCGGGTAAACCATGAACTCGCCTTTGAGCAGCAAGTGTGAAGGAATAGTAATGCTTGCCGTACTCCGCGTTAAGGATGAATGAAGCGAGTGACTATGTCACTAATGTGGGTGGTACCGCGGGAGATTATACATAATCCTCTCGTCCCTTAATTGGGATGGGAGGTTTTTTTGATTTTTTTCGAAATATTCTATAATTTTCATTTAGGAGGAACATGTGATGAGTTTCAATCATCAAGAGATTGAGAAAAAGTGGCAAACGGTCTGGGAAGAAAATAAAACATTTAAGACGAGCGAAGATAAAGGAAAGCGCAAATTTTACGCACTTGATATGTTTCCATATCCATCTGGAGCTGGACTTCATGTCGGACATCCAGAAGGCTACACAGCTACGGATATTCTTTCGCGCATGAAGCGGATGCAAGGCTATAATGTCCTTCATCCAATGGGCTGGGACGCATTCGGTCTTCCTGCTGAGCAATACGCATTAGATACAGGGAACGATCCAGCTGAATTTACGGCAAAGAATATTAATACATTCCGCCGTCAAATTAAAGCACTAGGATTCTCTTATGATTGGGATCGTGAAGTGAATACGACTGATCCTGAGTATTATAAATGGACACAATGGATTTTCTTAAAGCTATATGAAAAAGGTCTTGCTTATATTGATGAAGTAGCAGTGAACTGGTGCCCAGCACTTGGAACAGTTTTAGCGAACGAAGAAGTTATTGATGGAAAAAGTGAGCGTGGCGGCCACCCGGTTGAGCGCAGACCAATGAGACAATGGGTATTAAAAATAACTGCCTATGCAGATCGTTTGCTTGAGGATCTTGATTTACTAGATTGGCCTGAAAGCCTAAAAGATATGCAGCGTAACTGGATCGGCCGTTCAGAAGGGGCAGAAGTAACCTTCCAAATTGAAGGCCATGAAGGAACATTCAAAGTATTTACGACTCGTCCTGATACACTTTTTGGTGCAACCTATGCAGTACTTGCTCCAGAGCATGATTTAGTCGACAAAATTACGACTGAAGAGCAGCGTGCCGAAGTTCAAGGCTATTTAGATAAAGTAAAAATGAAAAGCGATTTGGAAAGAACTGATTTAGCAAAAGAAAAGACAGGTGTTTTCACAGGCGCCTACGCAATAAACCCGGCAAATGGCGAAAAGATGCCGATCTGGATTGCCGATTATGTATTAGCGAGTTATGGAACCGGTGCTATTATGGCTGTACCTGCTCATGACGAGCGTGACCATGAATTTGCAAAACAATTTGACTTGCCAATTGTTGAAGTTGTTGCTGGTGGAAATGTTGAAAAAGAAGCTTATGCTGGCGATGGCGAGCATGTAAATTCCGATTTCTTAAATGGAATGAATAAAGAAGAAGCTATCGGTAAGATGATTGCTTGGCTTGAAGAAAAAGGACTTGGCACGAAAAAGATCACTTATCGCCTTCGAGATTGGTTGTTTAGCCGCCAACGCTATTGGGGGGAGCCGATTCCAATTATTCATTGGGAAGATGGCACGAGTTCAGCTGTACCTGAAGACCAACTGCCATTAATTCTTCCAAAAACAACTGAAATAAAGCCGTCTGGAACGGGTGAGTCACCGCTCGCCAATATTGAAGAGTGGGTAAATGTGGTGGACCCAGTAACAGGCAAAAAAGGCCGCAGAGAAACAAACACGATGCCGCAATGGGCAGGCAGCTGCTGGTATTACCTGCGCTACATTGATCCACACAACAGTGAAGCGCTTGCGGATGCAGATAAACTGAAGGAATGGCTTCCAGTTGATATTTACATCGGTGGGGCAGAGCATGCCGTTCTTCACCTTCTATATGCTCGTTTCTGGCATAAAGTTCTGTATGATATCGGTGTTGTTCATACGAAGGAACCGTTCCAAAAGCTATTTAATCAGGGAATGATTCTTGGAGAAGGCAATGAAAAAATGAGTAAATCAAAAGGTAATGTTGTCAATCCTGATGACATTATTGAAAGTCACGGGGCAGATACGCTTCGATTATATGAAATGTTTATGGGACCGCTTGATGCATCCATTGCTTGGTCTACAAATGGTCTTGACGGATCCAGAAGATTCCTTGACCGTATATGGCGCTTGTTCATTGAAGAAAACGGAAGTCTAAATCCGAAAATTCAAGAGAGTGATGAAGCAAGCAAACTTGAAAAGGTATATCACCAAACAGTGAAAAAGGTAACAGAGGACTATGAAGGTTTACGCTTCAATACTGCTATTTCTCAAATGATGGTATTTATTAATGAAGCTTATAAAACAACAACAGTTCTTCCTAAACATTTCATGGAGGGCTTTGTGAAATTGCTTTCACCTATTACTCCTCATATTGCTGAAGAGCTATGGGGAAAGCTTGGCCATAGTGAAACAATCGCTTACGAAGCTTGGCCAGCATTCGATGAAGCAAAACTAGTCGATGATGAAGTAGAAATTGTTATCCAAATCAATGGAAAAGTAAAAGCGAAATTACTTGTCCCATCAGATGCCCAAAAGGATGCACTTGAAAAAATCGCTATGGATGACCAAACAGTAAAAGAGCAAATCGATGGAAAAACTATTCGTAAAGTCATCGCTGTTCCAGGAAAACTTGTCAACATAGTAGCCAATTAAAAAGGATTATTGTGCATGGCCTTCTCTAAGTTTCTAAATAATAATTTTACGTCCTCCGATTGCCTTTTCGGAGGATGTTTTTTAATATTAGCATAGGGGAAAACTTAAGGTTGATGAAGAAAGGGAGTTTTTGATGAGTATCGAGATTATTACTACGGAAGAATTGGATATGAAGCTGCAAGCCGGTGAGAAGCTTGAGCTAGTTGATGTTAGAGAAGATGAAGAAGTGGCTCAAGGGATGATTCCGGGAGCCAAACATATTCGAATGATGACAATCCCTGAAAACTTGGACTATTTTGATAAAGAAAAGGAATATATTTTTATTTGCCGGTCAGGAAACCGCAGTCAAAATGTATGCCATTACATGCAGGACCAAGGTTACAAAGTCCGCAACATGGTTGGCGGCATGCTGGACTGGACAGGTGAGGTTGAATTTAAATAAAACGCAACTTACTGGACAGGTTTAGGTGATATTCAGAAAACCTGTCCAACAAAAGTGATTTACTGGACAGGTTTCGCGGTATTTCTGGAAAGCTGTCCAAGAAACCCGAGTTACTGGACAAGTTTCGTAGTTTTTCCGTAAAGCTGTCCAAGAAACCCGAGTTACTGGACAGGTTTCGTAGTTTTTCCAAAAAGCTGTCCAAGAAACTTGGATTTCTAAACATTTCCTTGCATTGTCTAAAACCTGCGATAGGGCGAGTTCACTTCTGAATACGGGGAGTGAATTGTTTTTTTTGAAAAATAAATGTTGATTCCTTTTTTAAGAATAACTTATAGTTAAAGACGTACAGAAGCTTTAAGGAGGACTAACAGTGAAACCTATTTATAAAGGCAAAACAAAAGATGTATATGCACTAGAGGACGGAAATTATTTATTAAAGTTTAAAGATGATGTAACAGGAGAAAATGGAGTATTTGATCCAGGTGCCAATACGGTAGGTTTAACACTGGAGGGTGCAGGTCGTGCGGGATTAAGCCTGACTAAATTCTTTTTTGAAATTTTAAAGGAAAAGGGAATTCCCACTCATTATATTGATGCAAACATTGAAGAGGCTACGATGACAGTGAAGCCTGCTACCGTTTTTGGCAACGGCCTTGAAGTCATTTGCCGCTATAAGGCAGTCGGAAGCTTTCTTCGTCGCTACGGGATGTACGCTGAGGAGGGACAAGCCCTTGATGCGTTTGTAGAAGTAACGATTAAGGATGATGACCGACAGGACCCGCCAATCAGCGAGGATGCACTTGATATGCTGGGAGTCCTTTCGAAAGCTGAATATTCCGTACTAAAGGACTTAACAAAGCAAATCGGACAAGTGGTAAAAGATGAGCTTGAGAAAAAAGACATTGAATTATATGATATTAAATTTGAATTTGGCAGAGTCGGCGAAGACAAACAAATCGTTTTAATCGATGAAATTTCAGGTGGAAATATGAGGGCTTATAAAAATGGCAACTATATTGAACCGCTGGAATTAGAAAAATTAATGTTAGAAAAATAATAGATTTTATTTAGTAAAAGTGGCTGGCATAAAGTTAGCCGCTTTTTCTTATGCCCATTATTCAGTTTTAAAAACAGATTATTCTGTCAATAATGATAAAAAAGCAGAAAGGATGGGCCCCTTATGATTAAAGTGAAATTATTTGACCACGAGCATGAGAAGGATTTGGAGCTTGAAATGAACCGTTTTTTAGAAAAGATAGAAGAAAAAAAGCTAATGGATATAAAATACAATGTAGCCGCCGTACATGAGGATGAAGATGAGCAGATTTATTGTTTTTCAGCGATGATTATTTATAGAGCCTGATAGAATCTCAGGCTCTAATTTCATTAGAGGGAATTTGCAGTAAGAGCCGCATTCACACCTGCTAGCCTTCCTGTTACAAGTGCAGAAGTAATATTATATCCCCCTGTATAGCCGTGGATGTCAAGAATTTCCCCGCAAAAGAACAATCCTGTCATTAGTTTAGAAGCCATTGTCTTCGGATCAACCTCTTTTACTGAAACTCCACCTCCGGTCACAAAAGCTTTTTCAAGCGGAAGGGTTCCATTGACGGTAAACTGAAACATTTTACAGTTCTTCACAAAGGTTCTTACTTTTTCATTGGAAATATTAGCTCCCTGTGCTGAAGGGTCAATCCCGCTTTTCTCAAGTAAGAAAAGCAGATACCTTTCCGGCAGCAGCCCTTTTAATAAATTTTTGATGCTTTTTTTCGGTTCAGACTTAATTCCTAACAAGATTTCCTGATATAAAGGTTCTTCCATTTTATCAGAAAGGGCATCAATACTCATGGTGACTTCTTTCAAATTCCATTTCTTCATTGCTTTTACAACGAATTGACTGCATCTAAGAACCGCAGGCCCGCTAACGCCAAAGTGAGTGAAAATCATATCCATTTTATGAGTAATTAATGCTTTTCCTTTAGGATTTAACACACTTAATGCAACGCTGCGAAGAGAAAGTCCTTGCAGAGATTTGTCCTTAATAAATGCCTCTGCCGAAGTAACAGGGACCTCTGTCGGAAATAACTCAGTAATCGTATGCCCCGCCTTTTCAGCCCACGCATATCCGTCTCCAGTTGAACCTGTATGGGGCACAGATTTTCCTCCGACTGCCATCACAACTGCTTCCGCCTCGAAGATTTCTCCGCTTCTTAGCTCAACCGCCTTTACGGAACCATCTGAATAATGGACATTTTTAACAGGACTGTTTGTTTTAATATCTACTTTTAGTTCGCTAAGTTTTGAAAGTAAAGCATCCACAACCGATTGTGCCTTGTCTGTCACAGGAAACATCCGACCGTGATCCTCTTCCTTTAGCTTAATGCCCAGATTCTCGAAAAACTTAATAATATCCTCGTTGCTAAAAAGAGAAAAGGCACTGTATAAAAATCGTCCATTCCCCGGAATATGTTTAATAATTTCATCAATCGGCAGCCTGTTCGTCACATTGCATCTACCGCCGCCTGAAATGGCAAGCTTTCTGCCAAGCTTGTCCCCTTTATCGATAAGCAGCACTCTAGCTTTCTGCTCAGCAGCCCCAATCGCAGCCATTAAACCGGATGGCCCGCCGCCAATCACAATTACATTATATTTCATTTATTCACCAACTTAGCCTTCAGTCTTAAAATCCTATTCATTATATACGAAATGTGGGTAGTTTCATAACCCTACAACAATAGGGACTTATTTGCGAAAAAATTATTGCCATAAACTATCTCTAGGTAGCAATCCTTCTTAAAGAAGAGTAAACTACAAATAGTGTGCAAATTTCGTTTTGCGCTTTTTCTTTTAAAGGAAGGGATAATAATTTATGTCATCTAAGCTTTTAAGGGGGACCTTTATCTTAACCCTTGGCACGATTATTTCAAAGGTACTGGGGTTATTTTACGTCATACCGTTTTATCATATAGTTGGGGATGAAGGGAATGCCCTTTATACCTTTGCATACATTCCTTATACGATATTTATTAGTATTGCTACTGCCGGGGTACCGTTAGCAGTTTCAAAATTTATTTCAAAATATAATGCTTTAGAAGAATATGCTGTTGGCAGAAAGCTTTTTAAATCCGGTTTGCTTGTCATGATGGGAACGGGGCTTATCGCCTTTATAGCATTGTATCTATTAGCTCCATTGATAGCAGAAATTAGCCCCCATAATGAGTCTGTCACTGCTGAGAACGGGGCAACTGTCATTCGAGCAGTGAGCTTCGCACTTATTCTTGTTCCTATTATGAGTCTCATCCGAGGCTTCTTTCAGGGGCATCAGTCAATGGGACCTTCTGCTTTATCACAAGTCATTGAACAGATTGTTCGAATTACTTTCGTACTTGTAGGTGCGTATATCGTTTTACATATCATGAAGGGAAGTCTTGTTACCGCGGTTAGTGTAGCAACTTTTGCGGCCTTTATTGGCGCTATTGGAGGATTAGCCAGTTTATTATGGTACTGGTATAAACGGAGACCTTATTTAGATGAGCTGCTCTTGAATGATAAAGGTACAATGGAAATTTCTCTAAAGGAAATGTATAAGGAAATCATCGTTTATGCAGCACCTTTCGTTTTTGTCGGAATTGCAAATCCGCTTTTTCAGTTTATTGATCAGCTGACCTTTGATAGAGCGATGGCCTCGATTGGATTAAAGGATGAAGCAGTTACAGCTTTTGCCGTATTAACATTCCAAACGCATAAGCTTGTCATTATTCCGGTATCTTTAGCTACAGCCTTTTCGTTAACATTGGTGCCTAGCATTACAAAAGCATTTGTGGAAGAGGATCGATCCAGTTTAAATCATCAATTAAATCAGGCTTTTCAGGTTTTATTATTTTTAACACTTCCGGCGGTTGTTGGTCTCTCTTTACTTGCAGAGCCGATTTTTACACTATTTTATGATCATAAGGAATTAGGTACAGAAGTGTTAAGGGCTTACGCACCTGTAGCGATATTATTTGCTTATTACCTAGTAACAGCGGCGATTTTACAAGGAATAAATGAGCAGCGCTATACTGTATTAAGTTTGCTCGTCGGTTTACTGATAAAATTGAGCTTAAATATTCCGCTTATTAAGGTATTAGAAACAAATGGAGCTGTTCTCGCAACAGCTATTGGCTATGCAGCAGCTATATTAATTAATTTATTTGTTATTAAAACATATGCGAAGTACCCATTTAAACTTGTGTTAAGAAGAGGGCTTTTAATAGTCCTATTTACGTTATTCATGTTCTTAGGCACAGGAATTGCGTATAAGATTCTTACACTCTTCTTATCTCCTGCATCCAGTTTTCAGGCTTTAATCATCGTCCTTATTTGTGCAGCAATTGGTGCTGGTATTTACTTCTATTTAAGCTTTAAAACAAGATTAGTGTATTTCTTATTTGGCCAAAAGGTCGATCGTGTCATGAAAAAATTAAGACTGCGTTCATAATAGGGGGCTACTTAAATGCGCATAGATAAAATGCTAGCCAATTTAGGCTACGGAAGCAGAAAGGATGTTAAGAAGCTGCTTAAAGATGGGGTTGTTGAGGTAAATGATCAAAAAGTGAAGGACCCTAAACAACATGTTGATCCAGATAAAGATACAGTAACGATAAACGGAGAAGTTGTAGAATACAAGGAATTCATTTATTTAATGCTGAATAAGCCTCAAGGCGTCATCTCGGCAACCGAAGATTCTGAGCATGAAACGGTTTTAGATTTGTTAGAAATGGAGGATCTCGTATTCTCGCCTTTTCCGGTCGGGCGTCTCGATAAAGATACAGAGGGACTTCTGCTGTTAACAAATGATGGCCAGTTGGCCCATCGCCTTCTTTCGCCTAAAAAGCATGTCCCGAAAACTTATTTTGCTGTTATTAATAGTGAAGTAACGGAAGAGGACGTTGCTGCTTTTAAAAGGGGTGTCATCCTTGATGACGGATACCAAACGAAACCTGGGGACCTAAAAATACTTAAATCTGGAATGACTTCCGATATTGAGCTTACGATTACTGAAGGGAAATTTCATCAAGTAAAAAGGATGTTTGAAGCTGTGGGGAAGCGGGTTATGTATTTACAAAGGCTCTCCATGGGGCCGCTCAAGCTAGATGAAACATTGGAGCTTGGAGAATACCGGGAATTAACGGATGAGGAAATTACGCAGTTAATGGAATATGAAGCCAAATAAAAATCGCCACGACAGGCGATTTTTTTTATGTGCATTATATTAGGATGATATTTTTACTTTTCGTTTGGTCGTTGTCCATTTTCCTCGAGTTGGACTTTTGACAAGGTCGTTATAAACAAGAACATTTAGATCTCTTTGAATGGTGCGAGGAGTAATACCAAATTCCTCTACAAGCTCTTGAGTTGTTACAGTTCCGCGCTTATTAATAAACATGTAGACGGATTTGATACGGTTTAACATCCGGTTAGTTGAAGGTTTCAAAGAACCACTCCCTATCCTTTTTTCAAACCAATGGCAATTACCTGCAACCGACAGCTTCGTTTGAAGAAACATGTCCTTCAAGCAAATGTAGTTTTCTTTTCCGCAGCCATCTCCTTTTCTAATTTCAGTTTTTTTCCAAAATATCATCCTTTACAATCATTGTACCCCTATTTTTTGATAATTTCTACTTTATTGCAGAATTTACGAAAGATTAATAAAACCGCCCCTCTCTGAATTTCTTAATTAAACATATGGATCTTTGAGTTGTCCTATGTTTGGAAAATTCGAAATGGGATAAACTTCCCGTATCCTGTTTGAATGAATTTTTATATAATCAAACTTTGTTAGGGTTACGTATTTGAGCTGGTGGGACAAGGAACCTCTGTCCTAAATAAAATTGAAAGGATGTAAGGCATTTGCAAGAACAATCTTTGCGGGATCAATTGGTGTATCCGAAAGAAAATATATATTTTGCCTTTGTTGCTTTATTTAGTATTCTCGCGTATATCTTTTTAGCGTTTTCCGTTGTTGGAATTATTTTTATTATCGTTCTTATTTTCTTATCGGTTGTACTCCATGGAATTATGATGGGTGGCATTAGACGGAACGGTGTGAAAATCAGCAGGAATCAGTTTCCTGATCTTTATGAAAAGGCTGAAATGACTGCAAAGGATATGGGGCTTACAGTGATGCCTGATATTTATGTCATAGAATCAGAAGGAGTCTTAAATGCCTTCGCAACCCGTTTCTTTAGAAAAAATATGGTCGTTCTTTACTCCGGAATATTCGAATTAATAGAAAGAAATGCTGAAAAGGAAGTATTATTTGTCCTTGCACATGAATTTGCCCATTTAAAAAGGAAGCATATAATCATAAGCTTTCTGCTTTTGCCAGCGATGTGGGTTCCGTTTCTCGGCAATGCCTATTTAAGGGCTTGTGAATATACGTGTGATCGTTATGCAGCATTTTACATTGAGTCGTTCGATGCGGCAAAGGATGCCTTAACGATGCTTGCGATCGGCAAGGAATTATATCCAAAGGTCAATAAGCAAGCCTATATGGAACAGCTTCAAACCGAACATGGATTTTTTGTCTGGCTGAATGAGAAATTATCCACACACCCTCATTTGCCAAAGAGAATCTATGCTTTATCCCGATTTTTTTCCGAGGATTCAACATTTGAATTGAAGGAGCCTAAGGGGAAGGTTTGGCTTGGTATAATTGGTGCAGGAGTAGCTGTTGTCATTTTGTCAGCAGGCATTTTTGTCGGAATGAAAGCAATAGAGAAAATGGATTTTTGGTCTGAAATGACATCGGGAATTGAAGGGGCTACCCCTCTCATGAATGCAGCCAGTGAAAATGATACAGAAACCATTCAGTCTTTATTATCAGATGGCGTAGAAATTGACGCACAAGATTTAGAAGGTTCAACGGCACTACATTGGGCTGTGTACAATGGGAGCCTGGAAGCGGCTCAATTGCTCCTAGAACATGGGGCAGACCCTAATTCCATTGATACTTATGAATCTAGCCCGCTTATTAATGCAGTATACAATGATGATGTTGCAATGGCAGAGCTGCTTTTACAAAATGGAGCAGATCCTAGTTATCAGGATTCAGAGGGCTATACAGCCTATGATTATGCAGTTGATTTTGGCAATGAAGACTTGATCAAATTATTAAAACAATAAAGTGGAAACTGCTCTTCAGTTGGAGAGCAGTTTTTATTTTGTTCATAAGAAACTTTTTCCATTATTTATTCGTACTAAATAAATGGGAGGAGAAGGGATGAACCTATTAAATGTAGATATTAAACAGGCAGGCTATGAAAAGGATTTAGCAATTATACATAATATACAATTTGAAGTTGGAGCAGGAGAACTTATTGGGATGATTGGTCCAAATGGGGCAGGGAAGAGTACAACTATTAAGACCATTCTTGGCTTACTAGAAAATATAAAGGGTGAGGTAACCTTCCAGCCCGAAGCTAAATATTCTTATATTCCGGAAAGGCCTATCTTTTATGATGAGCTCACTTTATGGGAGCATTTAGACTTTATTTCATCAGTGGAAGGATTAAGTGATAAAAACTATAAAGACCAGGCAAAGGAATTGCTAGTGCAATATAAACTGGCTGAGCATGCACATGAGTTTCCAGGTAAATACTCCAAAGGAATGCAACAGAAGGCGATGCTGATATTATCCATGATTACTAATCCAGATATATATATCATTGATGAGCCTTTTATTGGATTGGATCCAAATGCAATGAAGCTTTTTCTTGAATCGATTCAGCGTGAACGTGAAAGAGGAGCAGGTATTCTTATGTCTACTCATGTTTTGGATACAGCAGAAAAGGTATGTGACCGTTTTTTAATTGTCCATAAGGGAGAGCTTAAAGCAGCCGGGACTTTAGATGAAATTAGAACTCAATGTCATCTACCTAATGGTTCACTCTATGATTGCTTTCATTTAATTGCGGAAGGCCATGAAGATGAATAGCTGGAACATATTTGCAGATCGGTTAGTTAGAGGGTGGAAATATCAATATGGTGTGATCCGTTCGATTGCCGATTGGACAATCATCCTTTACTTAATTATCCCGGCTAGTGCCATCTTTTTGATGATGTACCGTACATGGTGGCTGGAACCGCCTGCGTGGATTGCAAACATTCCATTATTCTTGCTGTTCTTTGTCCTTTATTTATTTTCATGGAGCGGAAACATTCGTACGTTCGTACAGGAAGCAGACAAAGTATTTTTAATAAAAAATCAGCCAATCTTTCTTGGAATGAAAAAATGGGGGTATGCCTACTCAATCCTTTCACAAGTTATACAAATAGCTGTTTCCATCTTTGTTTTTCTTCCATTCTTAAGAAAACATTATTTTCTCGATTGGCAGCAGATCATTTCGCTATTCATTTTCTTTATTGTACTGAATACCATGATTTTATTTTTAAAATTCTTAATGAGAAAAATAGAGACAAGGCTAAAAAGGATTGCAGCTGGAATTCTATTATTCATTCTTTTAAGTTGGTCTAGTCAACTTATATTTTTACTTTGGGAAAAAGGTTTGCTTTTTCCAATCTATTTATGCAGTGCCTTATTAATGATTATTTCCATTTTTCAAAGCTTGCGATCGATCCAAAAAGTCTCATCCATCGATCAAGATATTTCCCAGGGCAATGAAGCCAAAATGAAGAATATAGACTTAATCTTTAAGCTTTCACATGATATAGAAAAGCCGGTTATCGTTTCTATAAGAACAAAGCCCCTTTTATTCCGCCGTTCAAAACGAATTTTTAAAAATCGTAAAGAGATTAACGGGTATATAGAGCTATTTATAAAAATCTTTATTAGAAACATTTATATATAGGGGGATATTTACAGATCATATCCGTGACAACAGCAGCAATTGTCATTATCCCGCCACTTTGGATAAAAGCTCTTATTTTCATAGGCTTTCTTATTATGATGTATTCATGGCTTTCATTAGTTTGGGATAGGGTGACAACATCCAATCCGATCAGCAAGAAATACAGTGAAAGTACCTATTATTTTGCTGCTAGAAAAAGGACAGTTACAGCCTTTTTCGTTTTAGCCATTCTTCTAATTGGGATATTCATTACTTGTTGGCTTTTCGTTTTCATGCAATTCGGATTTAGACCAGGGATGTTTGGTCGTTAATTCACCAAGTGTGTTCCATTTAAAAGAGAGATATAATAAATCAGAGGTCGCACAACGATACATTTCTTAGCAAAGAACAAAGGAGGAAGAGCTATGAGTGCTATTAATTGGCAGCAAGAAGTCGAAAACAGAAAAGAAGCTCTGCTTGAGGACACAAAAAAACTTTTACAAATAAAAAGTGTGTTAGATGAAGAAAACTCAACAGAGGCGGCTCCTTTAGGTGAAGGGGTAAAGGAAGCACTTGATTTTATGCTGAAGCTTGGAGAAAAAGATGGGTTTACTCCTAAGAATGTGGGTAACCTTGCTGGTCACTTGGAGTTTGGACAGGGGGATGAGATTGTCGGGATTCTCTGCCATGTCGATGTTGTACCTGAAGGAGACGGATGGTCGAGCGATCCATACGGCGCCGAAATTCGTGACGGAAAAATGTATGCGAGAGGAGCAATTGATGATAAAGGGCCAACAATGGCAGCTTATTATGCGATGAAAATTGTGAAGGAGCTCGGGCTTCCGTTGAATAAGCGAGTACGTATGATTATAGGTACAGATGAAGAAAGTGATTGGCGCTGTGTAGAGCATTATTTTAAACATGAAGAAATGCCAGTAATGGGATTTGCGCCGGATGCTGATTTTCCGATTATTTATGCAGAGAAGGGAATTTCTGACTTTGACCTAGTTCAAGGAACTGTAGAGATTCAAGAAAAAGATTTTCAAGTAGAGGTACTAAGCTTCCAATCAGGCAGAAGATATAATATGGTCCCTGATTTTGCTCGGGCAGCTCTTGGCGTACAATATGAGTCTATAGAAATTATTCAAAAATATACCGGCTTTCTAAGTCAGTATGAGCTTAAAGGGAAGTATTACATAGATAACGGTGAATTAATATTGGAAACTGAAGGAGTTTCCGCTCATGGAATGGAGCCTGACCACGGGAAAAATGCCGGTCTATATTTGGCTGAGTTTCTTACACAATTGAAATTGGATTCCAGGGCAGACCAATTTTTAAAATTTGTATCTACCTATTTTTGGGAGGATTCCCGTGGGAAAAAGCTTGGGATCGATTATAAGGATGATATTACAGGAGATTTAACAATTAACGTAGGAAAGCTTGTTTATACGCAAGCCGAGGGCGGAAGGCTAGGTCTAAATCTGCGCTATCCAGTAACAAACAAAATGGAAGAAACAAAACATAGGCTTGAAAGCATTCTAAAGGAAGAAAATGTTTCAATAGAGAATTTTACAGATTCGAAGCCACACCATGTGGAAGAGGATGACTTCTTAATCCAGACATTAAAAAAAGTGTACGAAGAGCAAACAGGCAAGGGAGCTGAGTTGCTTTCCATCGGGGGCGGAACATATGCCCGTTCCTTGAAATCAGGTGTTGCATTTGGACCGTTATTCCCTGGGAGAGAAGATGTAGCTCATCAAAAGGATGAACATATCTATATTGAAGATATGTTAAAAGCTGCTGCTATATATGCTCAGGCCATCTATGAGCTTGCCAAGTAAGAAAAATATTTGTTAAAATTGCTCCGAAGTTACGAAATACTAGGATGAGGAAGAGGCGACAAGCATGGAGTATGTCATCATTAATGGGGAGTTTATTAACCGTACTGAGGCCAAGATTGATATCGAGGATCGCGGGTATCAATTTGGCGATGGAGTTTACGAAGTCATTCGGGTCTACAACGGGAAGATGTTTACAGCCAAAGAGCATCTAGAGCGTCTGATTGAAAGTGGAAAAAAGATTAACATGAAGATAGCCGATTCCGTAGAGGAATTAAGGAATATGCTCTCTGAATTGATTGAAAAGAATCAACTTACAATGGGTACGATCTATATGCAGGTTACTAGAGGAATCTCTCCAAGAAGTCATGCTTTTCCAAGTTCTGATATTCACCAAACATTTGTAGCAAATACGAAAGCAGTCGATAGACCGGTTGAAAACATGAAAACAGGTGTGAAAACGATTTTGGTAGAGGACATTCGCTGGCTACTCTGTGACATTAAAAGTCTTAATCTTCTAGGTAATATAATGGCAAAGCAAAAGGCTGTAGAAGAAGGCTGTTTTGAGGCTATCCAGCACCGCGGGGACACCGTAACAGAAGGAAGCTCATCGAATGTTTCCATCATTAAGGATGGAAAGGTGATTACCCATCCAGCCAATAACCTTATTCTAAATGGGATCACGAGACAAAAGGTTATAGAAGTTTGCCGGAGCAACGATATTCCTGTTGAGGTAAGAGCTTTCACATTGGAAGAACTGAAACAGGCTGATGAAGCATTTATCTCAGGAACAACGGTTGAGGTCACCCCAATTATTGAAATTGATGGAGAGAAAGTAGGTAATGGTGCACCGGGTGCATTAACTAAGCATATTCAAGAGCTATTTAATCAAGCCATTGAAAAGGAATGTGGCAGTCTTTAAAATAGGAAAGAACCAGTATATGAGATGCTGGTTCTTTTTTAACTTCATTCGGCAGAAGTTTTCCTCTTCTATAAGTGGGAGTTCAAACTCCGGCGGATGCCTCAGATTTTTTAAAAGGAAATTATCGAGCAAGCTCGACAAAATCTGGGCGCAATTTCGCCAAGGTGAAATTGATTAATGGAGGGATAAGAATGGGAAGTCAGGCACATTTTTTCTATGCTGTCAGTTTGCCAAGTACAACAAAGCTAAAGATAAAGGAAGAATGTTCGATATTAAAGAGGAATCTTCCATTTCAACGGTGGGTACACCATGAGGATCTTCATATCACTTTGGCGTTTCTCGGGTCGGCTGAAAAAGAAATGCTTCAAGCCTCACAAGTTCTAATTGAAAAGGGATTAGAAGACCAAAAGGCTCTTACTCTTCAAATAAATAAACTAGGTGTATTTGGCAGAGAGGATTCACCAAGAATTTTTTGGGCAGATACATATAAGGAAGAGAGGCTGAATACCATTCGGGATATCGTTTTTTCAGCATGTGCTGGAGCCGGCTTTGAATTGGAGACAAGACCATTTAAGCCGCATATTACACTGGCTAGAAAATGGACAGGGGATTCCCCTTTTCATACAAGCCTGTTGAATGAACACAATCCATATAATGATTCACCTCTATCCTTTACAGCTAATGAAGTTGTTTTATACCAAACACATTTAGACAAATCACCAAAATATGAAAGAATCGCCAGCTTTCCATTGGCGGATGAATAAAATAGGCATACAATAAGAAAAGCGGAAGCTCCTTCGGAACAATTAAAGGACAATTGTTCCTGCGATGAATATTCGCAGTAGCTTTCCTTTGTGGTCACCCCCGACAAGCACA
>NZ_JBALNX010000044.1:11188-41537 GCF_036962035.1 Bacillus sp. JJ1773 | reverse complement strand
TACGTCGGGGGTAGGCGCTCCTCCTAAAAGCTAACGCTTTTACTCGTGCGATGATTATGCTGCCGAAGCGTTCCTTGTGGAGCTAGACAGTTCTCAAACTCGAGAAAAGTTGTTCTTTATTTATTAGATAAATAGCTATTTTTTTAAGCTTAATTAATTGAAAATGGGGAAATAAAGTACTAACAAGGCAGGCAGGTAAAATGGGACAATTAATAAAATTGCAGGATTACGTTTCACGTTATGAACAAAATATTTATTTATATCCTTCACGTTTTGTTAGACTTAAAAAACAGCAATGGGATAAGTTGAAAATTGGCTGGGAGAATGAGGATTCATCCATTTTTCAAGAAGGGCTTCAGACCCAGCAAGGAAGTACCGATTGGCTAGAGGACGAAAAGCAGCCTTTACTGGATAAGTTAAAGGGTCTGTTGAAGTTTGGAAAAGGTGAATCAATTGATGAAACGATATTCGATTCAGAACTAGAGGAAAAAGAGGAGGAACCCGAGGAGGAGTCTCTCGACTTCCATACAAGTTTTACTTATAGACCCGATACAATAGAGGATTTGAAATATCAATTCCTTGATCAAATCTTTCGTTTTCAGATGAAGTGGGCAAGTTCAACTTTAACGGAAAAATCCTTTATCGATAAAAGGTATTATTACGATGAAAGACTTAAATATTTCCTTCAGCGATTTCCCGATACGTTTCTAGTGCTCTATCACCCGCTTTTTTTATTAAAAAAGGCTCCAGTTGAATTAGAAACCATTATCATCAGCCCTACTGGTGTATGGTGTATAAGCTTTGTAGAGGAAGAGGATCTGTCTGTTTTCATAGGATCAAAAGAAAGATTCTGGCTTAAGCGTGTGAAAGGCAAGGAAAAAAAGGTATTAAATCCGGTTTTAGCATTAAATCGGACAGGAAAAATTGTACAGCAAATTTTTCAGATGAATGAAATTGATTTTCCTATTTACAAAGCAGTTATTTGCCGGAACGGCTATATCGATTATCCTGCATCACCATTTGACGTGCAATTGATTGAAAAAAGAAATTATGATGAATGGTTTAATAGCATGAGAAACCTCCGCTCTCCGTTAAAGCATAACCAGCTTAAAGGAGCGCAGGCTTTGCTTCAGTATTGCCAAACGTCATCCATAAGAAGGTTAGAATGGGAGTTAGCAGACGAAAGTTAAAATGTCGATTAAAAGGCTGATGTTATGAAAAATATTTATTTTATTATTAATCCACAAGCGAAAAATGGATATTGTCAAAAAGTTTGGAGAAAGCTGGAACGGACTCTCCTTGAACAAAAGATTCCTTACATGGCCTTTTTTACAGAATATCGTGGTCATGCGAAAGATATTGTCCGATCCATTGCCGTTAAATCAGAAGGAAGTCAAGTTACGATTATAGCTGTCGGCGGCGATGGCACGATGCATGAGGTTATTAATGGTGCAGCAAACTTCCACCATGTCCATGTGTCTTTTATTCCTGGCGGGTCAGGCAACGACTTCTCAAGAGGATTTAATATTTCCAAAAACCCAGCCAAGGCACTTAATACCTTATTACAGCAATTAGATCAAGAGAATACCGTATGCGTTGATATTGGAAAAATGACAATCGAAAACAATAGAGAACTCTATTTTATTAATAATATGGGAGCCGGCTTTGATGCTCTTATTTCAAAAGAGGTTAACCAATCCAAGATAAAGGGAGTATTTAACCGCCTCTCTCTCGGAAAATTTGTCTATGTTTATTTTTTATTAAAAAATTTGTTTACCTATAAAAAAACACAAATTGATCTCAAAATTGATGGCAGTGAATATTCGTTTCCTTCCGCATGGTTTGTGACGGTATCCAACCAGCCTTATTATGGAGGCGGAATGAAAATTTCCCCCGATGCTTCACCGTTTGATGGGAAGTTAAATATAACAGTTGTTCATAACCTATCAAGAATAAAACTATTACTCATTTTCATTACAGTGTTTTGGGGAGGACATACAGGATTTAAAGAGGTTTCTTTTTTGACCGGCAGAAGTATTCAAATTAAGTCAGACAGTCATCTACATGTCCATGCGGACGGAGAGGAAATCGGTTTAACTCCTGCCATAGTCACAGCTTGTCAAAAGAAACTGCCAGTCGTCTCGAACAGCAGCTTAAACGAAAAGGAGGTAAGCATAAATGACTTCTATTAAGCGTGAATTTTCCGCCTTTTTAGATGAAATGCAAACAATAACAGTCTTACTTCCTTTTCATTATCATGGAGGGGTTTCCACTTCTTTTTCGATAATGGATGACAATAACGAGCCTTTTTCCAAGATGGTCATTCTCAGCCGCATAGCTTTAGAAAATAAAATGAAATATATTTGTAAATTAGAAGCGGAGCCTATTATTGGCAAGCAATATTGGATCATGGATGAATTCGGAGGGAAAACAGATTTACAGATTGGGGCAGTAATTCGAACGAACGCCTTTGATGAAGCTTTTTTCTATAATGGCTCTCTAGGCTTTTCCTATTTGAAAGAAAAAACAAGCTTTAAAGTTTGGGCACCCACTGCGACCCTTGTTAAGGTTAAACTAGTCCCTTTGGGAAGCAAAGAGCCAGAAATACTAGAAATGAATAGAGGCGATAAAGGGGTCTGGCAGCTGACAGTCTGCCGTGATCTAGAATATTATCAATACTCCTATCTTCTTTGCGTTAATTTAGAATGGAGAGAAGCCGCAGATCCTTATGCCACAGCTGTAAGCATGAATGGTGAATATGGCACCATCATTGATATGAACAAAACTAAAACCGCTAAACCCCCACTGCCGCCTCTTGAACAGCCTACAGATGCGATCATATATGAAACCCACATTAGAGATTTCTCCATTCATCCAAACAGCGGAGTAATGAATAAGGGAGCATACCTTGGAGCGGGAGAGCTTAATACAAGAGATAAAGACGGATTTCCTACTTGTTTATCGTATGTAAAAGAACTTGGGATCACTCATATTGAATTCCTTCCAGTACATGATTTTGAAGGTGTTAATGAACGTAGACCAAAAAAAGAATACAATTGGGGTTACAACCCGCTGCACTTTAATGCACCAGAAGGGAGTTATTCTACTGACCCTGGGGATCCTTATGCAAGAATTAAAGAATTGAAATGGATGATACACTCTATCCATTCTCAAGGTATTAGAGTCATCATAGATGTTGTGTATAATCACGTTTATATTCGAGAAACATCATCTTTTGAAAAAATAGTCCCAGGCTACTACTTTCGCCATGACCAATTTGGGATCCCATCAAATGGAACCGGAGTTGGAAATGACTTTGCTTCAGAGCGTTTGATGGCGCGAAAATATATTCTTGATTCAGTGATGTATTGGCTAAATGAGTATCAAATAGATGGCTTTCGTTTTGATTTAATGGGCATTTTAGATAATGAAACAATGAACAAGGTGAGAAAGGCAGTAAATTCAGTAGATCCTTCGGTGATTATCATAGGTGAAGGATGGGACTTGAATACCCCTTTGCTTTCCCGTATGAAAGCAAACATTGGTAATCAGGCACAACTTCCTGGAATCGGTCAATTTAATGATTGGTTCCGAGATACGATAAAGGGCAGTACCTTTAATTTATATGATAAGGGCTATGCTCTTGGTAATAATCAATACTATTTGACAGCTAAGAAGGTATTGGCAGGCAGTATTGGATTGGAGAAGAAGGAAAAGGGACTATTCTATTCACCTAGTCAATCTGTTAATTATGTGGAGTCTCATGATAACCATACATTGTGGGATAAGCTATTAGTATGTTCCTCAGAAAAAACAGATCCGATAATCCAGCGTCAGCATCGGCTGGCAACGGTAATGGTGCTGCTTGCTCAAGGCATCCCTTTTTTGCATAGCGGCCAGGAGTTTTTTAGGACGAAAAAAGGGATTGGAAATAGCTATCGATCTCCAGATGAGATTAATTATTTGGATTGGGATCGAAAATCCTTATATTCAGACAATGTAGATTATATTAGAGGTATGATTAACATTCGCAAATCACACAAAGCTTTTAGGTTTTCAAGTGCTGAATTAATTCGTAAGCATTTACGTTTTTTACCCTTTGACAATAAAATAATTGGAATTATTTTAGAGGATGTCGGTGAATTTGGACAGTGGGATCGTTTGATCATGATAATTAACCCTTCTGAGTGCCAGCAATCAGTTCAGATTCCAAAAGGTGTTTGGCACGTGCTGGCAGATGAAAACAAGGCTGGTTTGGATGCGATAAGGGTGATTAAACATCCTTTAATCACCCTTATGCCCATCAGTTCTTATGTTCTCGTTAGCCGTTTTTTGTCGACTTAAATAAATAGACTTGACGAAAAAAGGCAGTAAGAGATAAAATTTATTAAGATGGCTATTGGGGGAATTATAGAACAATAGCTTTTTTTCTTTTAATAATATAGTTGAATAATGAGTAGATTTATGATCATTTATATTTGTAATGGCGGGCTTGCTGTTTAGTCCGCCTTCTATTTCTTTTTACTAGTTATTACTTTTTAGAGTTAGATAACTGTCTAGCTCCAGTGCCTACCCCCGATGTACAGGACGTATTAGTGTCGACAATGCGACAGGACAAGGAAAACTTCGTCAGCGACACATCGCACGACCAAAAGTGAAGCTTTTGGGAGGACATCGCGTTTTTGACGACCTTGAGGTCATAAGCCAATCCTGAAAGGTAGAGCTCACCTTTCCGCGAGGCTCGTCTTATGCTTATCGGGGGTGACCACAAAGGAAGGCTTCTGCGAATATTCATCGCAGGAACAATTGTCCTTTAATTGTTCCGAAGGCGCTTCCGCTTTTCTAATAAGCAGTTGGTAGCCTATATGTATGTACATCATGATGAGGCTTGTACGCTTTTTTGTCTAGCTTCAGTGGTTTAAAAGCCGCTTACGCTTTTCTATAACAGCTATTTGCATAAATGGCTTACTAAATTGCAGGTGAACAATGTTGGAAGAATTATTTGGACAAGAATGGGAGATCGTCCCTGCTGGGGGTGCAACGGGGAAGGCTTTTTTTGCCAAGCATGAAGAGCAAAGATTGTTCCTGAAAAGGAATTCGTCTCCCTTTCTCGCAGTATTATCAGCCGAGGGAATTGTTCCTAAGCTTGTTTGGACGAAAAGGCTTGAAACCGGTGATGTTATTACGGCCCAGCAATGGTTAAATGGGAGAGAGCTCAAACAAGCAGAAATGAATAATGAACGAGTGGCAAAGCTGCTCAAAAAAATCCATAGTTCAAAACCTCTGCTTGGCATGTTAAAAAGATTAGGAAAATCCCCAATTTATCCAAATATGCTATTGCGCATGATTGAAGAGCAAATAGATGGGGAGCTTAGACAGAATCAAACAGTTATTGTTTCCCTTGAGTTTCTTAGGAAAGAATTACTGAATATACAATGTGATGAGAATACGGTATGTCATTGCGATGTCAATCACAACAACTGGCTGCTTACAGAAAACAACCAGCTGTATTTAATTGATTGGGACGGGGCTATGATTGCAGATCCAGCGATCGATCTAGGCATGCTGCTCTATTGGTACATCCCTAAGAGAGAATGGGCAGACTGGGTCAGCCGATATGGACTAACTCTAACGGATGATTTACTTTTAAGAATGAAATGGTATGTCATTGCGCAAACTCTCACATCCATCCAATGGCATAAAAATAAACTTCGGTTCCAAGAAATGGAGAAATGGCTCCAATTTCTAACAGGTATTATTGGTGGCTATGAGAATTGATTGATTTCGTCCACCCATTGTGAAAGTTCTGATTGATGGGCTTCAATATGATTGTCTAATTGAGCGGCTTGGCTTCCATGCTGACTGTAATAATAAATTTCTTCCAATACGGATTGTGAATATTGATCAAGACCTGGCTGCATCATAAGTGATTTTACGAGCCTTTTTAATTGTTCACATTCAGAAACGGATCCACAGCAGTCCATTTGATGATTGTTTAATATATCTTTCAATAAATTTAATTTATCTTGATGGCTGATCGGCATCATGATCACTCCCTGTAAAGATTAAGCAGTGGATAATAAACAAGAGGAATTCATTTTAGGTTGTGAATTCCCTTTTTTATTTATACATGGCCTAATATTCTAGTTTTCCAGCTTCAGCCCCCTGATCAATGCGCTTCCACATTTTAGTGTTGCAAAGGTTCATATGGGCATGTTATGGTTTGAACGATATTATTTAGCAGGAGGTCTGTATGAGACAAAGAAATAAACCGTGGGCAAAGGAAAGACTTGGGCAGTATCCCCAATATGTCATGTCTGCCCCTGAACAAAATAAAGGAAACTGGCAGGATGTATTCGAAAAGAAACAGCCTCTTCATATAGAAATCGGTACAGGAAAAGGTCGCTTTATTACAGGAATGGCTAAGGCTAACCCGAATATTAATTATATTGGGATTGAATTGCAGGATAGTATCATTGTGACGGCGCTTGATAAAATCATCGAAGATGAGTTGACCAATGTAAAGCTGATGAATGTTAATGCAGCCGACCTTCGGGAGTTTTTTGAGGCGGGAGAAGTGGATAGAGTGTATTTGAATTTCTCAGATCCTTGGCCAAAAACCCGCCATGCGAAAAGAAGATTGACCTATAAAACATTCTTAAAGAATTACGAGGAAATTCTTGTGAAAAATGGCGAAATTCATTTCAAAACTGATAATCAAGGATTGTTCGAGTTCTCATTAATGAGTTTTTCTGAATATGGCCTGCTTCTTAAGGACGTAAGCTTAGATCTTCATAATAGTGGGTTTGAAGGCAATATTATGACAGAATATGAAGAGAAATTTTCAAAAAAAGGAAATCGCATCTATCGATGTGAAGTCCAATATCGATAAAAAAGCTTATCACTTGGTAAGCTTTTTTCTTTGAGATCAAGATTCGAAATATTTCTACTAGTAAAACACAAATGATAAAATATATGCAATACAGGAGGGGAATACATGGAGACAATGCAATTGCAAAATACAAAGCTGACATGGCTGCATGGCGGAGTAAATTTCCTAGATGGAGGAGCGATGTTTGGAGTCGTTCCGAAGCCGCTGTGGTCTAAGAAATATCCTTGTAATGAAAAAAATCAAATTGAACTCCGCACAGATCCTATTTTGATCCAGGCAGAAGGAAAAAATATTTTAGTGGATTCTGGATTAGGAAATGGGAAATTAACTGAAAAACAAAGACGTAATTTTGGTGTAATTGAGGAATCACAAGTAGTAAAGGATTTAGCAGAACTAAATATTAAACCTTCAGAAATAGATTATATCCTAATGACCCATCTGCATTTTGATCATGCATGTGGTTTAACTAATCCGATCGGCGATACGTACAGTTCGGTTTTTCCAAATGCCAAAATCATTGTTTCGCAAACAGAATGGGATGAAATGAGAGACCCAAATATTCGCTCTCGTAATACATATTGGAAGGAGAATTGGGAGACTCTTAAAGATCAGGTCACTACTTTTGATCATGAATGGTCATTAGGCTCTATAAAAATGGTGCATACAGGCGGACATAGCGATGGGCACTCCATTATTATCATTGATGATGGAGATGATATACTCATTCATATGGGCGATATTATGCCAACCCATGCTCACCAAAATGTCTTATGGGTGCTTGCCTATGATGACTATCCAATGGACTCGATTTGGGCAAAGGAAAAATGGATCCAATATGGTTTGGAAAACAACGCCTGGTTTACTTTCTACCATGATGCTTTTTATCGAGCGGTCAAATGGGACAAAGACGGCCATTTAGTAAAGAAACTAGATAGAATTCGTGAAAAATAAGAAAACTGCACCTCTACTTATTTACAATGGGAGGTGCAGCTTTTTTGAATACCGTTCCAGATTTAAGCGAGCCTATAGGCGTCCAGAATCGTTCCTGTTTTGGCATCAGCAATAAACTCATATTGTTCTGTCTCTTCACCTGTATATCTGGATATCCCACCTCGATATACATCATACTTAAGCTGATCCTTTTGATACGGCTCCGTTTGCATATGAATCCAAGATCCGCTAATAGGCCCCTCATTCTTAAATGCATTCTTTGCATTTGACAGTGCTCTTTCAGGTGAAACGGCTGTCTTTTGTACAAGCAGCTCCCTTGCGGCATACCCGCCTGCTAAGCCAACCCCAACACCTAATAAAAATGATTTCCAGTTCATAAGCATCCCCCATTGTAAAATAACGTAACAAATTATATCTCTGTACTATCTTATCAAAGAAATAGCTTGGATAAAAACTGAATTAGTGGTAAGCAATCAAAAAGTTCTGTAAAATAATAGAAGCATACATAAAATATATGGAAGAAAAATAAAGGAGCAATCTCATGAACGAAAAAACACTACAACTTTTTAAAACATTAACTGAGCTTCCAGGAGCGCCTGGAAATGAACATTTAGTTCGTCAATTTATGAGGGAACAGCTTGGCCAATATGCAGATGAAATTGTCCAGGATAAGCTTGGAAGTATCTTTGGAGTGAAAAAAGGAGACGAAAATGGCCCAACTGTAATGGTTGCAGGCCATATGGACGAGGTAGGCTTTATGGTGACCTCCATTACGGATAACGGCATGCTGCGTTTTCAAACATTAGGTGGCTGGTGGAGTCAAGTTCTATTGGCTCAGAGAGTTCAGGTTATTACTGATAATGGCCCTGTGATTGGAGTCATTGGTTCCATTCCTCCACATCTTTTAGATGAAGCTAAGCGCAGTAAGCCGATGGAAATTACAAACATGTTAATTGATATTGGTGCGGATGACCGAGAAGATGCAGAGAAAATTGGAATTAAGCCTGGTCAGCAAATTGTTCCAATCTGTCCATTTACTCCAATGGCGAATGAAAAGAAAATCCTTGCAAAAGCATGGGATAATCGCTATGGCTGTGGCTTGGCAGTAGAACTTCTTGAAGCAGTTAAGGATGAAAAGTTGCCTAATATCTTATATTCAGGTGCAACAGTTCAAGAAGAAGTAGGCCTTCGTGGTGCGAGAACAGCAGCAAATATGATTAAACCAGATATTTTCTTCGCATTGGATGCAAGTCCGGCCAATGATATGTCTGGAAATAAAAATGAGTTCGGCCAGTTAGGAAAAGGAACTCTTCTGCGCATCTACGATCGTTCAATGGTGACTCATCGTGGAATGAGGGAGTTTATCCTAGATACAGCCGAGACAAATAATATTCCATACCAATACTTTATTTCCCAAGGCGGGACCGATGCTGGAAGTGTTCACCTTTCCAATGAAGGGGTTCCAAGTGCAGTAATTGGTATTTGCTCACGCTATATTCATACTCATGCTTCCATAGTTCATGTGGATGATTATGCTGCTGCTAAGGAATTACTCGTGAAGCTTGTTAAATCTTGCGACCGCACAACTTTAGAGTTTATCCGTCAAAATAGCTAAGTGTGAAAAGCAGTGATATAGCTGACGAAGCATTTCATGTGCAGAAAGATAAGCGAAAAGGGGCAACCTAGTTGTTGCCTTTTTTTCTATACCAATAGAGGAGCAGGCATTATGAAAATTATCATAGGTTCGAAAAATCCAGCAAAGGTATCAGCTGTCAAATCCGTTTTTCAAAACGATCAAACAGAATTTATTTCAGTTAATGTTCCGTCTGGTGTGAGTGACCAGCCTTTTTCAGATGAAGAGACGATTAAAGGGGCAATCAATAGAGCATACAGTGCATTAGAAGCAGGTGGCGGGAATATAGGCATTGGTCTTGAAGGTGGTGTACACGGGACGGAGTACGGGTTATTTCTATGTAATTGGGGAGCATTGGCAGAAGAAGGAAAACCGCCGATCATTGCAGGCGGGGCTAGAATATCTATTCCAAAAGAGGTTGCGGACAGATTGCTTGAGGGGGAAGAGTTAGGTCCAGTTATGGAGAGATTTACCGAAAAGGAAGATGTCCGCAAAAAAGAAGGAGCTGTGGGAATATTTACAAATGGACAAATCAGCCGTTCAGAAATGTTCACACATGTTGTTAAGCTTCTTGCTGGCCAGTATGAATATAGGAAAAAATAAAGGAGATAGCAGCCTATCTCCCTCTCAAACACATCCTATTTTTCATCAAAAATATATGCTAAAACTTTAAGCGCTTGATTGACTGTTTCAACGGTAACACTTGCTTTGTTAGAAAGCTCCTTTAATGGATGATGGAGCTCTTCTGGGCGGATGATGATAAGGGGTTTGCTTAAAGCAACGGCAGCACTCGCATCCATGGCTGTATTCCACTGTTTGTATTTCTCTCCAAATAAGGCAATTACAAGATCAGATTTTTGCATTAATAATTGTGTTCTTAAATTATTTATTCTTGAAGCTGCTTCATCACGGTAAATAGCATTAGGCTGTTTGCCAAGTATTTCTTCCCCGATATAATCAGATCTGTCGTGATTTTCCATCGGACCAACGAAATGAAGGGGAAGTTTAAGTGATCTCGCTTCTTCTTTTAGCTCTTCCCGCCAGTTTGAGTGAATTTCCCCAGCTAAGTATACTGTTAATTCCATGTGAATTCCTCCTTATATTATGATAGTGAGCGTTAACTGATCATATTGTTAATACCGCCCACCATGAACGCTCTCTGATATATTTTACCATTAACTCCAATTAGTTTCCTTTGTTTAAAGGTATTAGGGTTGCCAGATGACTGATGAGAAATGTATGATAGAAAAGGATGAAGGTTTTTCCTATGCAAGGAGGAAGAAAGTATGATAAACCATTCAAAAGCTGCCTTGCTCTTGTTTGTTGTTGTTTTACTGCTTAGTGCTTGTTCTGCCTCATTAACAGAAGAGCAAACTGCTGCAAAGGATGAAGTTGGTGAATCGTTCAAAATAGATCCGAAAGCAACAAATAATGAAAATGAAGATATAAAGTTCTATTTGCCTTTTGGGTTTGAAGTGAACAAAGAGACGCCTAATAATATTATTTTAAAGAATGGTTCGAAGACATATATTCTATTTTATAATCCGCATGAAGGGCCTGAAAGTAAAGTCATTTACGAGGCAGCCTTAAAGCAAAAGGAATATGACTTTAAAGAAACATTTTCTACAAAAGACGGGCATTTTGGCTATTTATTAATTAAAAATGCTGACAATCAATTAAATGAATTGACTATAGGTGTAGGCGGGGTTAAAATTACAACCCAATCGAAAACCAAAAATCTATCAGCTGAAGCAGTTAATATGGCAGAAATTATTCAGTCAGTTAAGATGAGGTAAAGAAAGCTTGAATAATCATCTGTGTCATGCCTTTCTAACAGCAAAAAAAGCTAAGCATTCGCTCAAATGAAATGCTTAGCTTTTTTATTTATTTATTTATCTATTTTTTTGTAATTTTGATTTCAGGTTGTTTAAAATACTCTTTAATTTGGAGCGGCTATTTCCAGCATTCTCGAATAACTCTTCATCAGTTGAATCAAGCCTGAACTGGTTCACCTCTAGTTTAAGATCACTAGCAATGACACTAAGGTCAGTTGCTGCTAAAGTTACCTTCGAAATGGCCTCAAGCTGTGTTTCACTTGATGCTGCTACTTCCTCTGAAGCTGCTGCAGAGTCTCGAGAAACGGTAAAGACCTCTTGAATCCGTTCATTCAATACATGGTTTGTAGCTTGTACATCTTTTACAGAGGTACCAATTGTATTTATTTTTTTATGGATACCATTTACATGTTGGACGATTGTTTCAAAAGCCAGTTTTGTCTTATGGACAGATTCACTTTGAAGAAGCTTATATTCATTAAATTGCTCTGTTTCATTCATTAGCTTCTCCATAATTTCATTCATAGAAGAAACAAGTGAATGAATTTCCTGTGCCTCTTGTTTTGATCGTTCTGCTAATTTTCTCACCTCAGAAGCAACGACTGCAAATCCCTTTCCAGCTTCACCAGCTCTTGCTGCTTCAATTGCTGCATTTAAGGCTAATAGATTTGTATTATCAGCTAGGTCCTGTATTGTATCAACGATTGATGTAATATGACTTGACTGTAGTGCAGCCTCACTAACCTTTTCATTTACATGATTGGCAAGGTGTAGAAATTGATCAGAAATGTTCTGGAGATTTTGGACGGTATTTATCCCGTTATGCCCTTCCTCCTCAGTTAATGCGGCCTCTTCTAAAATTTCATAGCTCAAATTTTCAGTATGGTAAATCGCTTTAGAAACTTTTTCAATCTCTTTTCTGCTCTCTTCTAAATGAGAGGATTGGCTCTCAGCCCCAATGGCGATCTGTTTAATAGCCGCATCCACTTCATTTGCCTGTGCTGTTGTTTCTTCTGAAATCGCGGCCAGGTTTTCGGAAGATGCTTGGAGTTGGGTTGAGGATTCTAGTATTTTAAGAAAGGAATGCTGAACCCTTTCAGCCATATGATTAAATGTACGAGCAAGCTCACCCATTTCGTCCTTTGCTATTGCGGGAACCCGATAGCCCAAATTCCCATCACCAATTTTCTCAGCACCAGCTCTTAGAAGAGTAATAGATTTAGTAATGCCCTTTGATAATAAAAATCCGCCGATCACTAATGCGATAACTAGAGATAAACTTATGGCATAAATTAAATATGTATAAAATGCATTTTGTTTTTTTAGCTCACTTTGGATGTTTTGCTGATTTGCAATAATGCCTCTTTGGACCTCGCCAGCTGCTTGTTCGATTAACCTTGCTTCTTCATCAAACAGGATGATAAATTCCTCTGTTTGCTGAAAAGAGGTATGGATAGCATCTAAAGCATTATTGTATTCCGTTAGCCATCTTGCTAGGTATGCTTTAGAGCTGCTATTAAGATTTTCGCTTGCTTCTAATTCGCTCTTAAACGCTTCGCCAGAATGGATAAATTGCTGGTACGATTCTTCATTTCTCGTAGCCAAATACTGTTTCTCATACATCCTCATCAGTAAAAACTGTTCATCAATACTAGGGTTTTTTAGCAATTTTGTCAGATTACTTATTTGATTTGCCGTAATGGCAATTTGCCCTTTAAGGCCCTTATCATCACTATAGCCGATTTCCTTGTACATTTCCGATAAAATAATGAATTTCTCCAGGTAAGAATCTGCATTTTGATTGACGTTTTCAAATTGACCCTTAATCTTCTCATTTTCTTGTTTTTCACTCATTCTGCTTGACTCAGATTTCACTCTTAAAATACTTTGCATAACAAGCTCAGCAACAAGCTGATCTGGTGCTCTTAAGAACTGCTGTTCATATTTTCTAGTCATCGCAAAGTTATAAATAATTTCCTTACTTCCATCAACTATTGAAAGTAAGGCAGTTTCTTTTTCCCTGCTTTTGTCTTGAATCGTTTGAAGAATAAAATTGAAAGAAAGTAATAAAATAAGTCCTCCGATAGTTAAAAGCAAAACTAGTCCCAGTTTGCCGCGAATGGTTTTCAAACTGTCCACCTCACTCGTTCATAAATTGTTCGAAAAATTTAAATATTATCTAATTATAGAACTATTTTCCTGTTATGACAATATGTGATAGTATTCGAATCAACCATTTGGACTATGGAAAGAAACGTTGCTGTTGCAGGGATGGAAATGAGCGGTTTTGAAGGTAAAATAATGACGTTTAAAACGATAGGAATTGGGCTAGATTTAATCTTGAAAATGTTTTAATTGCAAATTAATGGTCCAGTCGTGTTAAGTTTGATATTATCTGAATATATGAGAAAAAAGCTGGATTGATTTCGTAATATGAAAATCCACACTGGAGGAGAAGGAAATGAAAAAGCTTGAATCTATGGAACAATTTGAACAGCTAAGAGATAATGGAAAACATATCTTTATGTTTTCTGCCGATTGGTGTCCAGATTGCCGTGTGATTGAACCAATCTTACCTGAAGTTGAAGCAAAATATCAGGAATTTACATTTATATATGTGGATCGCGATGATTTTATTGATCTATGCGGCCAGCTTGACATTTTTGGCATTCCAAGCTTTATTGGTTATAAGGATGGGAAGGAATTAGGCCGATTTGTCAGTAAAGACCGCAAAACTCAAGAAGAAATTGAGAATTTTATTGAAAAACTTGAGAAGTAATATTTGATGGACTGATTCGTAAGGGGTCGCCCTAACATATAATGGGGTCTGGCCCCTTTGCTTGTAAAAAGTTCCTACAAGGAGGAACCTGTAATGAAAATGGATAGTTTAAAAATGAAAAAGGAATTGGAGAAACGATTAGCCAATGTGAATCGTACTTTTTCTTTTGACAGGAAAAAAGATGAGCTTCGCATCGAAAATAAGCAATCTGGAAAGGGTATCACAATCTCTTTACCAGGGATTATTGCAAAATGGGAACTTCAGAAGGAAAAAGCAATTGATGAGGTTGTATATTATGTGGAGGAAGGCTTGCAAGCAATGGATGGGTCCCCTATTCAGCTGTCAGGTTATGAAAAAAACATCTTCCCAGTTATTCGTTCAACTTCATTTCCGATTGAATCTGAGGAAGAAATCCCATTTTTAACAGATGATCATACTGCAGAGACAAGAATTTATTATGCCCTGGACCTAGGTACTACCTACCGCTTAATAGATTCTAGCCTCATTCAAAAGGAAGGCTGGGTTCCAGAACGTATAAAGGAAATTGCCTTATTTAACGTTCGATCACTGCCAACCGATTTGAAAAGTGACACAGTTGCTGGAAATACGTTTTATTTCTTAAATAAAAATGACGGCTACGATGCCAGCAGAATTTTAAATGATGCCTTTCTTAAAGAAAAGGCAAAGCAAATGAAAGGCACAATGGCTGTGGCTGTACCGCATCAGGATGTGTTAATTATTGCTGATATTATGAACGACACCGGTTATGACATTCTCTCAGAGATGACTATGAGCTTTTTTGCAAGCGGCAGAGTACCTATCACAGCCTTATCCTTCCTTTATGAAAACGGGGAGCTGGAACCAATATTTATCCTTGGTCAAACTAAAAAGAAATAGAAGCCTTATTTTTAACTAAAGGGATCACTTAAATGTGGTCCTTTTTACTTGAAAAAATTGCCCCAATAGACTCAATCTCTTATTTTTTCTCCAATTTCCGCGAAATACTGTTAAAATGGAAAAGATAGAATTAAAGAAAGAGTTGGTATAAATTGAGTTGGATTAGAAAGCTATTTCAAATGTTCAAAAATGATGAGCATAAGAATAATGATAACCAAGATTTTATGATTCAAGATCAGCTAGATAGATCTGATATGAACAATCAAATAGAACCTTCTAAAGATGTTAATGCTAAGGTGTTATATCAATATCCTAAAGGACAATTTCGTTTTCCGCTGATTCCAGATGAAAAACATGGGCCAGGACAAAGAGAGCCTAGATTAAAAAGGGAAGAAAGGCCACAGGCTGCACGCAATCCCGAACATAGACCCAATAGAAACGAACCCTCGCTCAAGGAGAAGAAGGTTCATAGTGTAAAAGAAAAAAGGGAAGCATCTCCAAGAAAAGATCCCTTTCGCCCAACTGAAATTCCATCGCCCATCTATGGATTTGAACGTCCAATAACTGTAGAACCTATTAAACGAACGAAGCAATCACTGAATAAATATGAGCCAAAAAACATTACTTACGATGATATTAAGAAAAAACTTGCAAATGGGCGTAAATCAGCATCAGAGGATTTAAACTCTTTTGTTGATTCTTTAATGGAAGACCTGACTAAACAGCCTGAACATGCAGAGCCGTTTATTGAGAAAAAGCAGGATTCGGATATGGAGGAATTACAGGAAAAAGAATTCCTAATTTCAGATCATTTTTATAGAGAAGCTGAAATAGAAGAAGCTGTGGCTTTATTTGCTGAAGAGCCAGCAATTGAAGAAAATGAAGAACAGCTAGCACCTGAGGAAACAGAAGAGCAACCAGTAGCTAATGAAACGGAAGAGCAGCCAGCAGCTGATGAAACAGAAGAGCAGCCAGCAGCTGAGGAAACGGAAGAGCAACCAGCACCTGATGAAACGGAAGAACAGCCAGCACCTGATGAAACAGAAGAGCAACCAGTAGCTGCGGAAACGGCAGAGCCACCAGCACCTGAGGAAAAAGGGGACCAACCAGCGGCTGAGGAAAAAGAAGTCCAACCAACAGCGAGAAAACATATCCCATTCAATGTTATTATGCTCAAGAATGATAAACAAAAGCTCGTTAATCAAATAAAGCCATATACAGCTCCAAAGGCGGAGGAAGTTGTTCTTCATGCAGAGAAAGAAATCGTCTCTGCCATTCAGGAGGCCGCACCAGCTGCAGAAATAGAAGAGGAGCTTGCCTATTATCAATTCCCAGCCAAAAGCCTGCTTTTGTCGCCAGTTCATAAGGAGGAATCTTCAGATTGGTTTATTGAACAGGAGGAGCTGTTAAACTCAACCTTAAAAAACTTCAATGTTCACGCTCATGTCGTTAATGTTACCCAAGGTCCTTCTGTTACTAGGTTTGAAGTGCAGCCTGAACCAGGTGTAAAGGTAAACAAAATTACAAATTTATCTGATGATATAAAGTTAAGCCTTGCAGCAAGGGATATCCGGATTGAAGCACCCATCCCGGGCAAGCATACAATTGGAATTGAAGTCCCAAACAAGAAGAGCAGACCTGTATTTATAAGCGAAATTATTAATAGTCCAGTGTTTCAGGACAGTAGTTCTCCATTAACAGCCGTTCTCGGACTGGACATAGCGGGCAATCCCATTGTCACAGATTTGCGTAAAATGCCGCATGGCCTAATTGCAGGGGCAACCGGGTCAGGAAAAAGTGTCTGCATTAATACGATTCTAGTCAGTCTTTTGTATAAAGCTACACCTGATGAGCTTAAGCTCATATTAATCGATCCGAAAATGGTCGAGCTCGCTCCATATAACCGCATTCCACATCTTGTGAGCCCAGTTATTACGGATGTCAAGGCGGCTACTGCAGCATTAAAATGGGCAGTGGAGGAAATGGAACGCCGATATGAGCTATTTGCACATACAGGTGTAAGGGATATAAGCCGCTTTAATGAGCTCGCTGAAGAGCATAAGCGATATTCAGATAAGCTCCCATACATGGTGATTATTATTGACGAGCTCGCTGATTTAATGATGATGTCTCCTGCGGATGTCGAGGAAGCGATCTGCCGGATTGCTCAGAAGGCAAGGGCCTGTGGAATTCATTTAATTATTGCTACACAAAGACCATCTGTTGATGTTATTACTGGGCTAATAAAAGCAAATGTTCCAACGAGAGTTGCATTCTCTGTTTCCTCGCAAATTGACTCGCGAACGATTATTGATATTAGCGGAGCTGAAAAGCTGCTTGGACGTGGAGATATGCTCTTCTTAGAAAACGGGTCATCTAAACCTATTCGTCTCCAAGGCACGTATGTTTCTGATCAGGAAATTGATGATGTCGTTGCACATGTTAGAAGGGAACGCGATCCGGAATATTTATTTGAACAGGAAGAACTGCTGAAAAAGGCACAGATTACTGAGGAAGAAGACGAGTTGTTTTATGAAGCATGTGAATTTGTAATAGATCAAGGTGCTGCATCGACCTCCAGTCTGCAAAGAAGATTCAAAGTGGGCTATAATCGTGCTGCACGCCTAATCGACATGATGGAGAAACAGGGATTTATTTCGGAGACACGCGGAAGTAAGCCGAGAGAGGTTCTGATTACAGCCGAAGAGCTTGAATCACTTTTAGACTCTAGTACAATAAATTAATCCATGGTATTCTTTACTTGCATGTTAAAAATAAAAATAATAAATATTATCTACAACCTAAGGATTACGAACAGTATGTGAGGAGCTTACGGATGAAGGAAATAGAACTTAAGGTAAAAGGGGAAATAAAACGTTTAACAAACCAGACTTTTAAATTTGATGAACGGATTAGAGATGGCTGGTTTTCTGCGGTGTACTTTTTAAAGACTAGAGAGATTGTGAATAAATATCATAAAGATATTATTGTAACGATGCAATTTTTTCAAAAAGAACATGCTGTTTTGTGTGGAACAGATGAAGTTATAGCACTTCTTAAAACATTTGCTGATAATCCAGACGAACTCGAAATATATTCATTAAAGGATGGCGACAAAATTGCGCCATTTGAAACAGTATTAACGATTACAGGGAAATATCAAAGCTTTGGATATTTAGAAGGAGTGATTGATGGGATACTCTCCCGTCGAACGTCAGTCGCTTCGCACGTGTATAATGTTGTTAAGGCAGCAAGTGTATCAGGAACTCAAAAGCCAGTGATCTTCATGGGCGACCGCGATGATCACTATACAACACAAGCTGGGGATGGCTATGCAGCTTATATTGGAGGATCTACTGCTCAAGCAACCCATGCCATGAATGAATGGTGGGGCAAACAAGGAATGGGCACGATGCCCCATGCTCTTATTCAGATGTTTAATGGAGATCTCGTTGCTGCAACAAAGGCATACCAGGAAACATTCCCGGAAGATGAGCTAGTATCTCTAGTCGATTATAACAATGACGCCATTACAGACTCCTTAAAGGTAGCAAGAGTCTTTGGTAAAGACCTGAAGGGTGTCCGAATTGATACTTCCCGCACGATGATTGATCAGTATTTCTTGAGAAATCAGCATGTATTAGGAACCTTTGATCCGCGAGGGGTGAATGCAGAATTAATTTTTGCGCTCAGAAAAGCACTAGATGATGAAGGTTTCGATCATGTGAAAATTGTCGTTAGCGGCGGCTTTAACGAGTCCCGAATTCTGGAATTTGAAGAGCAAGGTGTTCCAGTAGACATGTATGGGGTAGGAAGCAGCTTATTAAAGATTAATATTGGCTTTACAGGTGATAATGTTTTAATTAATGGAAAGCATGCGGCTAAGGCCGGAAGACGCTACCGTCCAAACCCGCGCCTAGAAAAGGTTGAATAGAAAAGAGTTGAAAAGCTCCATGACCATTGATGGCACATGGAGCTTATCAATGAAATACATTTACAGTTTTCAGGCTGGGATTTCATTACATAGTTTTTGAAAATAAATAGTGATATAATGTTTGAATATGATGAAATATAACGTAAAAAGAGATTTAAAAGCGAAGGTTTAATCACACATTTTAAATTTTTTGACTAAACATGTCCTAAATTAGGATATGCGCAAAACTAGATGAATGTCATATACTGTTTTACAGATATACGATGGTTGGAGGTTCTTTATATGACTATTTACCATTTCGTAGGTATTAAGGGGTCCGGAATGAGTGCCTTGGCGCAAGTGCTGCATGATATGAATTTTGAAGTACAAGGCTCAGACTATGAAAAACGCTTTTTTACACAACTGGCCCTCGAGCAATCTGGAATAAAGATCCTTCCCTTTCAAAAGGAAAATATAAAACCTGGAATGACCATTATTGCTGGAAATGCCTTCCCGGATACGCATGAAGAAATCGAAGAAGCAATGAATCTTGGACTGCCTGTTGTACGTTACCACCGGTTTCTTGGTGATTTTATGAAGGATTTTACAAGTGTTGCCGTTACAGGCGCTCATGGGAAAACTTCTACTACAGGCTTGCTTGCACACGTCATGAAAGGTGCAAAACCAACTTCATTCCTTATTGGCGATGGAACGGGAAACGGGGATGAGAATGCTGAGTACTTTGTTTTCGAAGCTTGTGAATATAGAAGGCATTTCTTATCATACTTCCCTGATTATGCCATCATGACGAATATTGATTTTGATCACCCTGATTACTTTGCTAATATTGAGGATGTATTTTCTGCATTCCAGGAAATGGCATGGCAAGTGAATAAGGGGATTTTCGCATGTGGTGATGACGAACAATTGCAGCGAATTCAAGCAAAGGTACCTGTCTTATTTTATGGATTTGGTGAAGAAAATGATTTTCAAGCACGGAATATTGTCAAATCAACAGAAGGAACAACCTTTGATGTATTTGTTAGAAATACATTTTATGAAACCTTCTCTATTCCGACGTTTGGAGACCATAATATCTTAAATTCATTGGCAGTTATTGCGTTATGCCATTATGAGGAAATGGATTCTGAAATTGTTCAAAACTACCTTAAAACCTTTAGCGGGGTTAAAAGAAGATTTACAGAAAAAAAGATTGGTTCACAAATAATCATTGATGATTATGCCCATCATCCAACAGAAATTAAAGCGACTGTTGATGCTGCGCGTCAAAAGTATCCTAATCGTGAAATCATTTGTGTTTTTCAGCCGCATACTTTTACGAGAACCCAGGCATTTCTAGAGGATTTTGCCGAAAGCCTGAATTTGGCTGACAAGGTTTATTTATGTGAAATCTTTGGTTCCGCAAGAGAAAACCACGGAAAATTATCAATTGAGGATTTGAAGGAAAAAATCCCTGGTGCCAACCTATTAATAGAAGAAAATACAGCTATTTTAAAAACACATGAAAATAGCGTACTTATTTTTATGGGTGCTGGAGATATTCAAAAGTTTCAAGAAGCTTACGAAAATCAATTATAAATGTAAAAAGATGCGGCTTCTTAAACCGCATCTTTTTTTATACTCAATTTAAATTCTCAGGGTTCAGTGCTTCTAATTCAGGGATAACGAAGCGTCCATCTTTCCGAATTAAACGGTCATCGAAGTAGATGTCACCGCCGCCGTAATCAGGTCGCTGAATATTAACCATATCCCAATGGATATTGGACTGATTTCCATTGTATGCTTCGTCATAGCATTGGCCAGGGGTGAAATGGAAGCTTCCATCAATTTTTTCATCGAATAATATATCCTGCATTGGGTGCAGAATAAACGGATTTACACCAATGGCAAATTCTCCAATGTAGCGGGCACCTTCATCCGTGTCAAAAATTTTATTAATTCTGTCAGTGTCGTTTGCCTCTGCTTCTACTATTTTTCCATCCTTGAATGTTAGTTTTACATTCTCAAAGGTAAATCCATTAAACGGAGATGGAGTATTATATGTAATCACACCATTTACAGAATCACGGACAGGAGCTGTATAAACTTCTCCATCAGGAATGTTCATCTGACCGGAGCATTTGATGGCTGGGATATCTTTGATTGAGAAGGTCAGGTCTGTTCCAGGGCCAGTAATTTTCACTTTATCGGTTTTATTCATTAACTCAACAAGATTATCCATGGCTTTGTCCATTTTTCCATAATCGAGATTACAAACATTAAAATAGAAATCCTCAAAGCCTTCTGTGCTCATTTTCGCTAATTGAGCCATAGAGGATGTCGGATATCTCAAGACAACCCATTTTGTTTTCGGCACGCGAATTTCACGATGTACCTTTTTCCCGATCGTTGCTCCATGAATTTTCATTTTATCATCAGGAACATCTGAATGTTCATTGATGTTATTTCCTGAACGGAGTCCGATGTATGCATCCATTTGGCTCATAACATTTGCTTCAAAATCAGCTACTAGATTAAAATGATCTTCCTGTGCTCCTAAAAGGAGAGAGCGATCAACCTGATGATCTTTTAATAGAACAAATGGAAAACCGCCTGCAGCATAAGCTTCTTTAACAAGTGCGGTTACAAGCTCTCTTTGTAAACCAAAGTTTTCAATTAGAACTTTCTCTCCCTTTTGAAGACGAATAGAATAGTTAATTAAATTTTTTGCTAGTTTTTCAATACGAGGATCTTTCATCCTATATCCCTCCGATGTAAACAAATTCATATTAACAATCATATTGTATCCCAATTCGAACTTTTTGTTTATTAATATATTTTATCATTGGGCAATTATGTTAAAATGACCAATGTATAGATATGATGGAATACTAGCAGGAAATTGATCTATTAAATGGAATTCATTATAGATTAGGGGGTTTATGTTAATAGCAACTGGGGAAAAAGATAAATAGCTAGGACAAATGGAGGTCATCAAAGTGCAGATTATTTTATATTTAAGTATAGCAGTCATCGCCATTGCTTTTCTCGTTCTTGTCATTTACCTATCAAAAACACTTAAGTCTCTTCAAGTTACACTAGATAGTGTTTCGAAAACGTTAATAGGATTGGAGGGGCAGTTAGAAGGGGTAACAAGAGAAACAACGGCATTACTCGAAAAAACGAATGCGCTTGCAGAGGATATACAGCATAAATCAGAAAGTCTAGGCAGTGTTGTAAATGCAGTTAAGGAAGTAGGGGATTCTGTTCGAGGCTTCAATGGGTCCATCCAGAAGATTTCGCGCTCTATCGATAATCAACTAGAAGAAAATAAAGATAGAATTTCTCAAGTTGTTCAATGGAGTCAGATTATCATGGAGTTAAAGGACAAATGGAAAATGAGAAAACAAGCTCAATCCGATGAGGTTTCAGCTGACAAGCCTGTGCCTCAGAAAAGATGGATTAGAGAAAGAAATTTTTAGGAGGGATAAGGGTATGAGTAGTCAAGAGAGAAGCCAAAATGAACAAGGTCAATCAAAATCAGAGGAAAATATTAATACAAAGGATTTCTTAATAGGCGCACTAATTGGCGGAATGGTTGGTGCGGCTGCAGCACTTTTCCTTGCACCTAAATCTGGAAAGGAATTAAGAAATAATATTAATGAACAGGCTGTTGTTTTAAAAGAAAAAACAGGGCAATTACGTGAATCAGCTATGTCTAAGGGTACCCAGTTTGCTGGGGCAGCCAAGGAGAAATCAAATGTCCTTGCACAATCCGTATCCAAACAATCCATTGAATTGGTGAATAAGGTAAAAAGCATAAAGCCAATAGAAAATTTGACTGGCGGCGCTGAAGAAAATAAGACAGCAGTTAGCAATAAACAAGGCGCCAATAATGATGAAATACAGAAAAAGCTAGAAGAAACGAAAAAAGCTTTTGATGAAACGGAGCATAAATATAATCATTAATTTGGGGGAAAGTGATATGAAAAGGTTTAATGGAAATGAAGAATTTGAACAGGTTATGCAAGCTTCAGAGCAAGTAATGATCTTAAAGCATAGCTCTACATGTCCTATTAGTCAGGCTGCGTATGAAGAGTATGAGAGCTTTGCTAGTGAACATGAGAACCAGCAAATATATTATTTGGTTGTTCAAGAGGATCGCCCTTTATCTAACCACATTGCGGAGAAATATTATATTAAACACGAATCGCCTCAGGCACTGCTAATTAATAATGGCGAATTGGCCTGGCATGCTTCTCATTGGAAAATTACCTATGACTCATTAACGAATGCAATAAAGGAACATAAATAAAAACATCCGTTTTCAGCGGACTCTGGTTCCGCTATCTGTGAAAATAACCCCATATTTGGGAAGTTTATGGACACACGTTCCTTTATTTGATGAAAAATCGTCATTTTCTCCTCTTTTTTATCAAATAAAGGATTCTGTGTCCTTTAAAAAGTCCGCATCACTGATAGTACGGGTGCTAAGCCCAATAAAAAATGCGCAGAGTATTATATTCTCTGCGCATTTTTGTATTCAGTATCATTTGCTGTTTTCTTCAGCATTTTTATTACTAATTGTCATTTTATACTTTAAATTCGAACCCGTTACGGTTTTGGATGTTTTTATTTATTCAAAGCAGTTGTTTTAATGGGCCAAACAATTTTTAAATCGTCTCCGGGTTCAATTGTACTATGAAATCTGGCCTGTGCCCCATTAACTAGCAAGACAAAGTTTCCATTAGATTCTGCTGGTATATCAATATCCACATGGCCAAACAGATCCTGAAAAATAAATGGCTCGATTCTGCCTTGTTCAATTATTAAATGGTCCCCATCCTGGATTAAGTCGTCCTCCAGTAACGTAACTCCTTGCCTCTTCACTGTGGAGACAGGCTTTCTAAGGTTAATCTTCTTGTCATTAAAGGAGACTGGGATGTTTTGTGACAGCATGATTTGTTTAAGCTGGGCAAATTCACGTACAGAAATAGCCGCCTTTTTTTCAATAACAATATGATCTCCATGTTCAAAACTATGATAGGATTTAATTTCCTTTCCGTTCCGGTATATTTTCCCAGAAAGGGGAGGAATAAAGGTTTCTTTTTCATTCAAATTAACTCGGAAAGGCCTAATTTCAGCAAGCAGTTCATGCAAATTAAGAGAAACTAGCATCTCTTCTACCGTTTCAGGAATTTTGCATATGATCGTATCACGATCTTCTACAAGCTTATCTGGTGAAGCTGCAGTCCCGTTACAGCTTAATGAAGCAGTAATGATATAGTGCTGCTCATTTATTTTGATTTGTTTCGATGGAATTTCATCGATTAGATCCTTTATGAGCACCTCTGCCTTTTGACCGTTCTTGCCTTTCTCAACAATGAGCTGATCTCCATTTTGGATGACGCTTTCTAATGAGCATGGGCTGTCATTGCATAGAATTAATGGAGCTTCTCCATGTCCGCCAGGAATTGTGATATTTTGTCCATTTAGATTGACTATCATGGCCAAACCTGGTTTTCCATATAATTTGTTCATCTTTATCCCAGCGGCAAGAAGACAGTCGCCAACAGTCAATTGTTTTACTTCAAATAATCGTACGGGCTGGTCATTTACATAAACAGTTTTGTATTGAACAGGGGATTTATGGGCAGCTATAGCAATTCCTATTGGCGTAACGAGCTCGGGTCCCTTTGTTATATGATCTGATAAAGTCAAAGATTGTATCGCATCAATACCTCTGATTGCGACCCTGTTTTCGGGGAGATTCAATTTTTCCGCCACCCGTTTTGGCAACTCAGGTGTTTGGCTCCCACCACCTACAAGCATCACTGCTTTTGGCGGCTGCTGGTTGTTTAAATCAAGTATTTCCTCACATATTGACATTGCTAGCTTATCTAATGCAGGAGAAATCCTTTGAACGATTTCATCCTTTTGGATCTCTGATTCAAATCCAAGTATGTCTGTAACCATAATCGAATCATGGCTAAGCAGTTCTCTTTTTGCCTTTTCTGCTAAAGGAAAATCCAAAAGGAGCTGATCACTGATCGCTTCTGTAATCTCATCCCCAGCTACCGGAACCATTCCATATGCAATAATTGTTCCAAGATCTGTAATCGCAATATCAGAGGTTCCTGCCCCAATATCCACTAAAGCCACATTTAACCGGCGCATAGATGGGGGAATTAGAACATTAATGGCCGCAATTGGCTCTAGTGTTAAAGCTTCCATTTCAAGTCCAGCACGATGAAGAGCTGATAGAAGGGATTCAACAACAACCTTAGGCAAAAAGGTAGCAATAATTTCGACAGAGGCTTCTTCCCCCTGCTGGTCAATTAAACTGCCGATTTCTTCTCCATCCAATCGATAATAAAGAACCGAATAACCGACACAATAATAGTACGTTTTGTTTGATTGATATTTCTCTGCTACTATTGCCTGTGCCTGCTGGACAGCACTTAATTCTAAATGAAGGATATCTTCTTTTTGAATTAATGGCTTGCCGTTAATATCAATGCTTACTTTAGCACGTTCTGTCTTTAAGGCACGGCCAGCAGCAGCGACACAGACCTTTTTTAGCGAACCATGTTTTATTTCCAGTTCTTCCTTAATTTCGGTAATAATTTTGGAGACTGCTAATACATCATGAATTTGTCCATCATGCATGGCACGTTCCGTATGTTCTTTGACAAGGATATCGACAACATGATATTTGCCCTCAGTTTCATCTAAAATAATCCCATTCACAGAACGAGTGCCTATATCTAAAGCAAACAGCTTCTTTTGTTCAAGCAAGTTTACACACCTTCTTTAACTAATAAGAAAAAGTAAATGAATGATAAAAGAAAACGCTTTATTACAGAAAAGCGTTTAATTATTAAAGAAATAATTAGTGACATGTCAGAAGATTTCATATATAATAATTCTAATTATTAAAAATGTACCACATATTTACGAGGCGATAAAGAAGAATGAGCAGAAACAAATGCGGAATAGAAAATAATCCTTTTGAAAATATTATTTATTCAGCATTAAAATTCGGATGAGAATGAATAAGTCATCCAATTTCATTCATATCGGACTCAAAAACTAAATTTGAGAAGGGAAGGGACAGGAAATGAGTAATGAACTTAATCAGTTGAGAGATCGTGTAGATGAACTAAATCTACAGCTTCTTTCACTAATCAACGAAAGAGCGAAGTTGGTTCAGGAAATTGGAAAGGCGAAAGAAACACAAGGTGTTCACCGCTATGATCCTGTCCGTGAGCGCCATATGCTCAATTTAATAAAAGAGCATAATGACGGCCCTTTTGAAAATTCAACAATTGAACATATGTTCAAGGAGATTTTTAAGGCGGGATTAGAACTACAAGAGGATGATCATCGTAAAGCACTTCTTGTTTCAAGAAAGAAAAAGCCTGAAAATACGATTGTTGATTTAAAAGGAGTAAAGATTGGTGATGGAAATCAGCATTTAGTATTTGGCCCTTGTGCAGTTGAATCGTATGAGCAGGTTGCAACAGTTGCTGATGCTGTTAAGTCTAAGGGACTTAAGCTGCTTCGCGGTGGAGCCTATAAACCGAGAACATCCCCATATGATTTCCAAGGACTTGGACTGGAAGGTCTTAAAATCTTAAAAAGAGTTGCCGATGAATTCGATTTAGCTGTTATTAGTGAAATTGTTAGCCCTAATGATATTGAAACAGCTGTTAACTATATTGATGTTATTCAAATCGGTGCACGAAACATGCAGAATTTCGAGCTTTTAAAAGCTGCAGGTGCTGTCAATAAGCCAGTGCTACTAAAGCGCGGAATTGCGGCAACGATTGAAGAATTCATTAATGCCGCAGAGTACATTATGGCTCAGGGCAATGGACAAATCATTCTTTGCGAACGCGGAATTCGCACGTATGAGCGTGCTACTCGCAATACTCTTGATATTTCTGCTGTACCGATTTTAAAACAGGAAACGCACTTGCCTGTCTTAGTTGATGTAACACATTCAACAGGAAGACGTGATTTACTTCTTCCAGCAGCAAAAGCAGCATTAGCCATCGGAGCTGATGGAATTATGGCCGAAGTTCACCCAGATCCAGCTGTAGCTTTATCTGATAACGCTCAGCAAATGGATTTAAAGCAGTTTGATGAATTTATGAAAGAACTGAAATCTTCTGCTTTTGCAAGAGTATAATACGTGAGAAGCCTTCTGCTAATTGTCAGAAGGCTTTTTTATTTTAAATTGTAAAATTTATACGCTTGACATTGCGGCATTCCCAAGTCTGTCGTATGATTAGTTACATAAATATAGATTGTGTAGCCACTCACAAACATCGTGGTGACTAGGTAATGATTGCTTGTTGTAAACTAGTAATAAATAAGTAACTTTGCCAATTATTTAAGGAGTGATATAGATGAATGTAACCATTTATGATGTTGCAAGAGAGGCCAACGTTTCCATGGCAACGGTTTCCCGGGTAGTAAACGGAAATCCTAACGTAAAGCCCGCAACAAGAAAAAAAGTATCAGAAGTCATTGAAAGGCTAGGATATCGCCCAAACGCTGTTGCTCGCGGACTAGCTAGTAAAAAAACAACAACGGTTGGGGTAATTATTCCAGATATTTCAAATATCTTTTTTGCCGAGCTGGCTAGGGGAATTGAAGATATCGCCACAATGTATAAATATAATATTATTTTAAGTAATTCAGATCAAAATTTAGATAAGGAACTTCATTTAATTAATACAATGCTTGGAAAGCAAGTAGATGGAATTGTATTTATGGGTGGAAATATAACTGAGGAGCTAGTACAGGAATTTGAGAAGTCACCTGTGCCAATTGTGTTAGCGGGTTCAATAGAAGAAACAGAAAGAATTCCTTCCGTTAATATTGATTATGAGCAGGCAACATATGATGTAATTATTAATTTTATAAATAGAGGCCATAAAGATGTGGCTATTGTCATAGGACCATCCCATGATCCTATTAATAGTGTGAAAAAGCTTGAAGGCTACAAACGTGCCTTGGCTGAAAAAGGTCTGCCATTTAAGGAGGAATTAGTGGCAGAAGGTGATTACACATATGATTCAGGAATTGAAGCATTTGAAAAGCTACTTGAGGCTGAAACAAAACCAACCGCGATTTTTTCTTCTTCAGATGAAATGGCGCTTGGCCTTGTTCATGGCGCTGAGGATCGAGGTTTCAATGTTCCGGAGGATTTTGAAGTAATCAGCTCAGATAACACGAAATTGTCGTTAATGGTTCGCCCGCAGCTAACGACAATCGTACAGCCGCTCTATGATATTGGCGCAGTTGCGATGAGACTCTTAACGAAATATATGAACAAGGAAGAAGTAACAGATCATATCATCGTACTCCCTCACCGCATCGAAGAACGAAGCTCAACAAAATAATAAAATAGCCGAGTGGAAATGGTTATTTCCGATCCGGTATACAGTAAAGATGAGCTTGTTACAAAATAAAAGGACCCTGTTGGGTCCTTTTGCGATTAAATGCTTTTTTAACTTGTCTTTTTACTTTGGTTTCGTATCGGATATAAGGCCTTATCAAGTGTCTGTTTATTTTTTTCTGTAATTTCCATTTTTCTTGGAATTGGCTTGTACATGTCGCCGGGGTCATCCCAATGTATTGGAATCGGAACGGGTGAAGCATCCTTCCACTTATTCACCCACTCCGATGGCAAGTCTCCGGTACCAATTTGCTTGTTCGTCATTTCCAACCAAATTAAAGCCCATGCACGAGGGACTACCCGCCATATATCGTACCCACCTCCACCTACCGCAATCCATCTGCCATCACAGTATTCATGGGCTATTTCATGAGCTAGCTTCGGAATTTCGCGATAAATATTAATGGTTGATGAAAGATGTGTCAGTGGATCTAAATAATGCGAATCAGCACCGTTTTGTGTTAGGATCACATCCGGTTTAAAATACGCTGCAATTTCTTTTAAAGAAGTACGGTATATGTCTAGCCAGGAATCATCCTCCGTAAATGCATCAACAGGTATGTTAAAAGAATACCCATATCCCTTACCTTGACCCCGTTCATTAACATTTCCTGTTCCTGGAAATAGGTATCGGCCAGTTTCATGAATAGAAAGTGTACATACGCTAGGATCATCATAAAATGACCATTGCACACCGTCACCATGATGGGCATCTGTATCGACATATAGAACTCGGGCTTTATATTTTTCCTGAATGTATTTAATAGCGACTGAGCTATCATTATAAATACAAAAGCCTGAAGCTTTTCCCCTAAAGCCATGGTGGAGGCCTCCCCCAAGGTGAAGTGCATGCTTAGAACGGCCGCTCATGACATGATCAACAGCTGTTAAAGTTCCTCCAACTAGGAGCGAGCTTGCTTCATGCATTTTAGGGAATACGGGAGTGTCTTCTGTGCCAAGCCCATAATTCTCAGCTATTTCTTGTGAAAGCTGGCCGCTCCCTGCCAGTTTGACCGCATTCACATAATTGGGGTCATGTATTAGCTCCAATTCGTCATCTGATGCTCTTCTTGGCGCAATGATCTGATGTTTCTCAATAGAATTTAAATGCATTAGTAAATCGAGTGTAAGTTTAATCCTTAATTGATTAAAAGGATGGTTCTCACTGAATTTATAGTTCAGCAAATCCTCTGAAAATACAAAAACAGAATCTTGAATCATGATGATTGCTCCGGATCATTAGGCCACAATACTTGATGACCAGCATCTTGTAAATCTTTAATGATGGAAAGTGGGTTCATTATTTGGACTCTTAAAACGATTATTTTATATTTTTCATCCCTCTTATCGGGATAAACTAACACACTTTGAATATTTGCTTTACGGTTTCGAATGACCGTTGTTATTTCGTAGAGCATTCCAGCTTTATTTGGTACTTTTACTTCTATTTGTGAGCCTGGCTGATGGGCACCTGTTAATTCAACTAATGTCCTTAGTAAATCAGTCTCTGTGACAATACCAACAAGCTTATCATCCTTTAATATTGGCAGACAGCCAATGCGGTGCTCGTAAAGAATCGCAGATACTTCCTCTACAAAATCGAGGGGATGTCCAGTGATAATATCTGTTTTCATAATCATTTTCAAAGGATTTTGTAAAAGCTCTTTAAATTTTTCTGTTTCAAAAAGGATGGAAGGAGTGGCATCACGTATGTCTCGGTCTGTTACTAATCCAATTAAGCGCTGATTTTCATCAATAATTGGCAGGTGGCGAATTTTCTTCTCATTCATTAGTTTAATGGCTTTTGCGATGCTATCATCTTTCGATAATGCCACAACTTCTGTCCACATGATTTCTTCGACAATCATTTCTATATCCCCCTATTTTGTCCAGCTCCAGCGCCTCCCCACGGCGTACAGGACGTACTAGTGTCGACAATGCGACAGGACAAGGTAAGCTTCGTCAGCGACACATCGCACG
>NZ_JBALNX010000044.1:0-11143 GCF_036962035.1 Bacillus sp. JJ1773 | reverse complement strand
TTTTGTCGACCTCGAGGTCATAAGCCAAGTCACTCAAAAAGGAAAGAACGCCTTTCCGAGTGACTTGGCTTATGCTTGTCGGACTTGCACAGGATGTGCTGACATCGACGTTCGCCACAGGACGTGGCGGTTTTTAGTCGATGTTCATCTTTTAAGGCGCTTGCGCTTTTCTATCAATACATAAAACGATTCATAAATCGGAGGCGGTCAAATTTCTGTACAGAGTCAAGGTCGACCCTTTTACCGATCTTCGCCATTAAACAGTTAGCTGGATGAGAACTGATTTCTGGATCATCTGTTGCATACCATTCCAGTCCGCCTGCATTCATCATTTTCTCCATGACCTTTCGATATTCCCATACATTTAATCCTGTGCCTTTTAAATCCCAGTGCCAATAATATTCTGTTGTAATAATAATATAATCTTCCATTGCATCATCCATCATTGACACCTTTAAAAGGCTTTTACCCGTACCGGTACCTCTAAATTTAGGAATTACTTCAATGGCCCCAAGCTCAATTAAATTTTCCATTTTTCCTTCTGACCATCGTTCGAGCGGATCAGGGTATACGTATGTAACATATCCGACAATTGTATCTCTGTACCTGGCAATAATAATTCTCCCTTCTGGCAGCCCGGCTATTTCGATTAGAGCCTTTTTTTGCTGCTCAGGTGGACGAAAAGCTACTAAGTCCTTATGAAACTCTAAGTCTGCTAATTTTTCAGGAGAAATAGGCCCTTCAATAATTAAATTTCCTTGCGGAGTTTTTAATTCTTTAGCATTATATGTTTTTCGATGTTCCATTTGTTTCACCGCCTAAGACAAATCATTATTAATTCTATTATACATAAAAATCATTCTTTTTAAGTGACTTGATTTTATTTTCTGTATTATTCGAAAACAATTTGTGACAGTTTTATTCACGATGAAGAAAGCTACTAAGTATATATAATATCTATTTGTCATTAGTAGTAAATTTTACTCATTTTTGTTTTCTGATAGTTAAATGGTTATGAAAATTATCCTATTGAATATTTTTAAAATTGAGAAAAGATAAAACCTATACTATAATAATAACAAACTTAAAACAGCATCAGCTCTCTCATTTACAAAGCGGATGCTTTGGGAGCCAAGCTGGAATGATCAGAGGGGGATATTGATATATGAAAGTGGAAGCCTTACAAGCAACTCAAGGAAATTATAATTTAAAGAATTATGAAGAAACATACAAACAATTCGATTGGGCAGATGGGGAGAAGGTATTCTCCTGGTATGATACAGGTCGAGTCAATATGGCTTATGAGGCTATTGACCGCCATGCAGAATCCATCCGAAAAAATAAAATAGCTCTGTATTTCCGTGAAGGCTTAAGAAATGAAAAATATACATTTAAGGAAATGAAGGAGCTTTCTAATAAAGCAGGTAATGTTTTAAAAACATACGGAGATGTTGAAAAAGGAGATCGCGTGTTTATTTTTATGCCGCGTTCACCTGAGCTTTATTTTGCTGCATTGGGTACGATTAAACTTGGTGCAATTGTCGGTCCGCTTTTTGAAGCATTTATGGAAGGGGCGGTTCGTGACCGTTTAGAGGACAGTGAAGCTAAGGTTCTTATTACGACACCTGAATTACTGAAGCGTGTCCCTGTCGATGAGCTTCCTGCTCTAAAAACTATTTTTCTAGTAGGAGAAGGAATTGAAGAGGAAGGGCCTTATATTGATTTTAATAAAAGATTAGCGGAAGCGAGCAACAAGCTTTCTATTGAATGGGTAGAACGAACAGATGGGTTGATCCTGCATTATACTTCCGGGTCTACTGGTAAACCAAAAGGGGTATTACATGTTCACAATGCTATGATTCAGCAATATCATACAGCAAGATGGGTTCTTGACATGCAGGAAGAAGATGTCTTCTGGTGTACGGCAGATCCGGGCTGGGTTACTGGAACCTCCTACGGGATGTTTGGGCCGTGGTTAACCGGAACGTCAAATTTAATAGTAGGCGGAAGATTTAATCCGGAATCCTGGTATAAAATGATTGAAGAGTATGGCGTATCAATCTGGTACAGTGCACCTACAGCATTTAGGATGCTAATGGGAGCTGGAGATGAGGTTGTTAAGAAATTTGATTTAAGCAGCCTGCGCCATATTGTGAGTGTTGGAGAGCCTTTAAACCCTGAAGTAATAAAGTGGGGAATGAAGGTATTCCATTTAAGAGTCCATGATACTTGGTGGATGACTGAAACAGGAGCATTATTAATCTGCAACTATCCTTGCATGGAGATTAAACCTGGATCGATGGGCAAGCCTATACCAGGTGTTGTGGCTGCCATTGTTGATGACCAAGGAAATGAACTGCCTCCATATCGCATGGGCAACCTGGCCATTAAAAAAGGCTGGCCAGCTATGATGCATGCGATTTGGAATAATAAAGAGAAATATGAATCCTATTTCATGCCTGGAGACTGGTATGTTTCAGGTGATTCAGCATATATGGATGAAGATGGCTACTTATGGTTCCAAGGACGTGTGGATGATGTGATTATGACATCTGGTGAAAGAGTCGGTCCATTTGAAGTGGAGAGCAAGCTCCTTGAGCATCCTGCTGTAGCAGAAGCAGGTGTAATTGGTAAGCCGGACCCTGTCCGCGGTGAAATTATTAAAGCCTTCATTGCGCTGCTGGATGGCTATGAGGCATCTGATGAACTAGTTGAAGATATTCGTCAATTTGTGAAAAAAGGACTTGCAGCTCATGCTGCTCCACGCGAAATAGAATTCCGTGATAAACTTCCAAAAACAAGAAGCGGAAAAATTATGCGCCGTGTCTTAAAGGCTTGGGAACTAAACCTGCCAACCGGTGATCTTTCCACAATGGAAGATTAATAAACAAAAAGAAGAACCGTGCCATTTGCACGGTTCTTTTCTGTGAAAATCTATACTTCCTCTGTTGGCGGTGTTTCTGGATCATCTCCATTTCCATCGTCATCATTATCACCAGGAGGATCCTTTGGTTTTTCTTCTTTAGGTGCTGTTTCACCAGGCTGCCCAATTTGAATGATATTGGATGGAGCAGATTCTTTCCCTGCAATATCAACAGCTGTTACATAGAACTCTCCATTAGGTGCTTGGAATGAAAGAGTATTACTAGCGGAGATGCTGCTCACCTTTTTCACGCTTTCACCTGATTTTTGGTAAACACGATAGCCAATTACATCATTTTCGGCATGCGCACCCCAAACAATGGTCGAGTTTGATCGGCTAATAGCTGGGGCATCTGGAGCCTTTCCATTTTCCTCTAATTTAGAATCAGCTGCTATAAGGCCTTTCCATCTATCCTTATTCGGAATTAACTGTGATGCATCCTTTATTGAAATACCATACTTATCCTCGAAAAACTTAGGACTAATCGCTACGCCTGAATGGATAAATTCATCTGGTGTGCTGTCTAAGGCTTCGTATCTATTAGTTCCGATAAGGACATACTTTCCATCTGCAAAGTTATTATCAGTCTGTGTAGGAAGGAACTTCGCATTAAACCAGTCTGTCGTAACGAGACCTGCTTTAGAACAAGCATCAGAAGGGAGAAGACCAGATGCTGCGCAATAGGATCTGCGGACAATTCCACCAGGCATTTGGAATTGCTGATTTGTTGCCACCAGATCAGGAGCTGCGTCATAGGCAGCATTCATAAGGTCCGCCCATAAATATACGTTACGGGGACCGTGATGGACTCCTTTATATCTAAGCTCTAATGATTTTGGAGTGTCATATCCATTCCAGACTCCAAAGCTAACTTTTGGATTAACAGCCACAAACCAGGAATCTTTTAAATCCTGACCTGTACCGGTTTTACCAGCCCAGTCTGAACCAAACTTTAACCGGCCTTTTAATGATGTTGCTGTCCCTTGATTGATTACATCTCTCATCATATCAATGGTCAAATAAGCAGTTTGCGGGCTGAATACTTCAACGGGTTCCGCTTCATGCTGATAAATAGTTTTACCAGACTTATCTACGATTTTTTCAATCATGTAAGCATCCACAAAGTTTCCGCCATTTGCAAAAGTGCCAAAGGCATTTACATTCTCTTCAACTGTTACTCCATTCGTAATTCCACCTAGAGCCAGTGAATTGGTTGTATAGTCATTTTCAATAATCGATGTAAAGCCCATTTTCTCTAAATACTGAGCAGGCCGCTGATTAATAATGGTACGATATGTCAGCATAGCTGGAACGTTATAAGACATCGCTAGAGCATAACGAGCTGAGACTAAACCACTGTAAGTTTTATCATAGTTGTTTGGATAAGGCACATTTGGTCGGTGTGGGTCCAGAAATACCTCTACATCGGGAATAACGGATCCCGGTGACACTTCTCCCAGCTCTAAAGCAGGTGCGTACACAACTAGCGGCTTCATCGTTGAACCGTTCGATCTTAATGTATCCGTTGCATGGTTTACTTGCTTAAGGTTATAATCTCTTCCACCTACAAAGGATAGGATTTTACCAGTGCTGTTTTCGATGAGAATTGCACCAACCTGAACAGGCTCTATTACTTCTTTCTTTTCCTTCGTTTCAGGGTCTTCGATTATTTCTATTTTATCGCTTCCATAAAGGGAAAAATTATCTTTTGCCACTTGCATCGCATCATAAATACCCTTATGAATAGTTGTATGAATTTGGTAACCGTTTTGACGGAGGTTTCGGTCTGCTAATATTTTATATTCATTTTCCAGCTCTTTATCATTCTTCAAATCTTCATCCGTATAGCCATCTTCTTTGGCAAGGATGCCGGCCAAAATGTCTTTAGCCCGTTTTTCTATCTCAAATGTTAAATACGGATACTTTTCAACAGTACTTTCAATACGGGGAATAAAATCCTTCGTAATATCATAGGCTAAAGCTTCTTCAAATTGCTTCTGTGTGAGCCTTCCGTCATCAAACATTCTGTTTAATACCGTTTTCATCCTTGTAAGACCTGGTTCAATGCCCTCAGCCTTCTTCAATTCCCCGCCTTGTGTATAGGGAGTATAGCCAAAGGGGCTTTGAGGAAGCCCAGCTATGAAAGCGGCCTGGGGAATATTTAATTCCTTTGCATTTACTCCAAATATTCCTTTAGCAGCTGCTTGAACACCAGCGATGTTTCTGCCAGATGAATTTCTGCCAAAGGTGGAAACATTTAAATAGGCTTCCAAAATTTCTTTCTTATCGAAAAACTTTTCTAAGCGTAGGGCAAGCAAAATTTCTTTCGCTTTCCTTTCAAAAGAAACTTCATTTGTTAACAGCTGATTTTTTATTAATTGCTGTGTGAGTGTACTTCCGCCCGTTTGAACAGACGAATTCGTTACTTCTTGAAAGAGAGCACGCATAATTGCCTTAGGAACAACTCCATCATGCTCATAAAAATATTCATCCTCTGTTGCAATCACAGCATCTATTAAATATTGGGAAACATTCTCAAGCTTTACTTCTTCCCTGTCTAAATCTGTTCGAAGCTTTCCAAGGTAAACATTTTCTGCAAAATATAAATCGGATGTCTCTTCATAGTTATAAATATCTTTTTTCATCTTTTCATAAGGACGAATTTTCTCATTCTTAACGAGTGAAGCAAAATATCCTGCTCCAACCCCACCGGCAAAGGAGCCAACCAAGACAATAATAATAATAAATAATAAAATAAGATTCCAAGCAACTTGAAAGGAGATACTAGCACCTTTTGCTGCTTTTTTATTGGTTAGCAGGGCTACCCACGACTTCCATTTATCTTTGTTATTTTGATTTTCCTTCATTCGCATCATTCCCCCTAAAATCACATACATTATAGCATAAACAGGCAATCCATTAGTTATCGGTTCGCTATTTTTCTAAATTTCCCTTTTTTCTTTCATCTGAGTATTTGACATTTATTATCTCATATGATAAAAATGCTTTATTATGAGAAAAGCGGAAGCGCCTTCGAAACAATCAAAAGGCAATTGTTTCTGCGATGACTAATCGCAGAAGCCTTCCTTAATGCTCACCCCCGACAAGCATAAGACAGGCCGACGAGAAGGTTGTAGTTTAACCTTCTTGGCTGACTGGCTTATGACCTCGAGGTCGACAAAANNTGTCGCATTGTCGACACTAGTACTTCCTGTACGTCGGGGGTAGGCGCTGGAGCTAGACATAAAAAAATTATATATGCTTTGATGGGAATAAGTAGTACTTCTATCTCTGTTTCAGAAAGCCGGCGGCTGCTGTGAGCCGGTACACATAGAAGGATGAATTACCTCCCTGAGCATTCACTGTCAACCTGAGCTATCAGTTATAGCAGTGAACGGAAGATCCGTTATCAGAAATGAGTGGAGGACAATTGTCCTCAATTTGGGTGGTACCGCGCAAAATTAATGCGTCCCTGCAATTATGCAGGGGCGTTTTTTGTTTTTTTGGTAATGGACGATATGAAGGGGTAACCAAAAAGGAGGAAGCAAACAATGAGCTTACTAGAAGATTTACAGTGGAGAGGGATTATTTACCAACAAACAGATGAAGAAGGAATGAAGGACACCTTAAATAAGGAGAAAATCTCTTTATATTGCGGGATGGATCCAACAGGTGACAGTATGCATATTGGGCATTTGCTGCCATTTCTTACATTGAGGAGATTTCAAAATCATGGACATCGTCCGATTGTACTTGTCGGCGGAGCAACTGGCTTAATTGGTGATCCAAAAATGACTGAAGAAAGAACACTGCAAACAGTTGAAACTGTGCAGCATAACGTAGATTGTCTGACAAAACAATTAAAAATGATTTTTGATTTCGAAGGAGAAAACGGAGCGATCATGGTAAATAACTATGATTGGACTGCACCGATGAATATTATCACCTTCCTAAGAGACTATGGGAAGCACGTAGGTATCAATTATATGCTGGCAAAGGATACGATTGCGTCACGCTTAGAAACAGGGATATCTTTTACAGAGTTTACCTACACAATCCTTCAAGGAATGGATTTTAAACATTTATATGAAAATTACCAATGTAAGCTGCAAATTGGCGGAAGCGACCAATGGGGCAATATTACGACAGGTCTTGAACTCATTAGAAAAATGACAGGGGAAGGCTCGAAAGCATATGGCTTAACGATTCCACTTGTGACGAAGGCTGATGGAACAAAATTTGGAAAAACGGAAAGTGGCGCTGTGTGGCTAGATCCGGAAAAAACCTCACCATATGAGTTCTATCAATTCTGGATTAATGCTGCTGATGCTGATGTTGTTAAATACTTGAAATACTTTACTTTCCTTTCTAAAGAAGAAATTGAAGCACTAGAACAATCTGTTCAAGAAGAAGCACATCTTCGTAAAGCTCAAAAAGCTTTAGCCGAGGAAATGACTCGTCTCATACATGGGGAGGAAGCATTAAATCAGGCAATAAAAATTTCAGAGGCATTATTTAGCGGTGAAGTAAGCAATCTTTCCGGGTCAGAAATTAAACAAGGATTTAAGGATGTCCCATCGTACGAGCATACTTCTGGTGAGGAAATTGGCCTTGTTGATTTACTAGTGGATGCAAAAATCTCGCCATCTAAACGTCAAGCTAGGGAAGATGTGGCAAATGGAGCCGTTTCGATTAATGGTGAAAGAGTAACAGAAACAGACTATGTCCTTACGGTAAATGATCGCATCGAGAATGAATTTACCATCATTCGCCGCGGGAAGAAGAAATATTTCTTAATTAAATACTAATTCATTAAGTCATCAGCAATAAAGATTTAATAAAAGCCCTAGAAATTACAAAAGCATAATTTCTAGGGCTTATTAAATTCCGTATATTTTATAACTTAAATTTCATAACTAAGCCGTTTAGCTTTTCAGCCTGTTTTGCAAGTTCTTCTGAACTACTGGCAACTTCATCCATTGAACTGCTGATTTGCTGGGAGGAGGCAGAGGTTTGTTCTACACCTGCAGCTGACTCTTCAGAAATGGCTGCGATTTCGGAAATTGATCCGCTCATGATTTCACTATTCGCAGTGATTGCAGCTAGATTTTCAGTAACAGTGAGGATATTATTGGACATGTTTTTTATCGCCGCACTAATGCCTTCGAACGTCTCACTAGTAGTTTTAATTTGGCTAGTCCCTTGAACAACTTCTTCATATCCTGTTTGTAATGATTTAGTTACTATATTTGATTCATCCTGAATACCTGTTACGATGTTTGTAATATCAGAAATAGATGAAGATACCTGTTCTGCAAGCTTTTTTACTTCATTAGCTACGACTGCAAAACCTTTGCCATGTTCTCCAGCTCTTGCTGATTCAATTGCTGCATTTAAAGCTAATAAATTCGTCTGGTCGGCGATATCTTTTATGACAGAAACCAATTTAGAAATTTCTTGAGACTTGGTATCAAGGCCGTACACTTTTTGCATTGCATCCTGCATAATTTGATCAATCTTTGTCATTTGATTAAAGGAAGACTCCATTAGCTGGCTTCCTTCACCAGTCATTAACAATACCTCATTGGACGCCTGTAGAATAAGATCGCCATTTGCATCCGCTTCTTGAACTGTGGATGAAAAGGAGCCCATGATGGAGGATAGATTGCTTGCATTGGCAGCTTGTGATTCTGTGCCAGTTGCCAATTCCTGCATGGTAGTCGCAATTTGTTGAGATCCAGCGTTTACCTCATTGGCAGATTGCGTTAATTCTTCACTCTGACCTGCAATAGATTCAGAGACTAGGTTAATTTCACTTAATAATTGGCGAACATTATTATTCATTTCATTTGTAGAAGCTACTAGCTGGCCAACTTCGTCTTTAGAATTATTTTTTAACGGTTCGTGGCTCATATCACCGCTAGCAATGAGATTCATTCTTTCCATTACCTTTTTTATTGGGCCTGAAATCACATTGGAGGTTATTAGTGCTACTGCAATACTAACAACTACAGCCAAAAGAATGACAATCGTTATGTAAAGGACCGTTTTTTCTCCACTAGCTATAATTTCTGTCCCTTTTCTATTAATTGAATCTTGGCTATCGCTGGCTAATTTTTCATATCCAGCCATAAGTTCACGAACGGTTGTATCTGTTTTTGCAAGGTTTTGCCGTGCGATTTCGATATTTCCTTTTTCGTACTCTTCAAATACTTCTTTGGCCACATACTGTCTCCATTCAACAGTACGGTTAATAAGTTCATCAAACTCCTGAGATGCACCAATCTTTCTAACTATTTGCTCATAATGCTTCCCTTTCTCAGTATATTCGTTAAAGCGTTCTTTGTAGTCACCGCCATATAGGACATAGCCTCGTGCAGTTGATATTCTATTTGCCAAAGTACTAGACATTTGCTCATTTGCAATTAATAATTGGATCTCGTGATCAACAATGAATTCTGTGTCATTATTCGTTGTATTGATTTGATAAAAACTAAAACCTCCTAATAGTAACACGAGAAAAATCACTATTGAAAATCCAAACAATATTTTCGTTCTAATACTTTTGAAGCTTAATAAACTTTTCAATTCTTTTCCCCAACTTTCAATATATTCATCTTTTTTAGACATAACTACATAAGGCTAAAGTGTCATTTACTAAAGCCGTTTCGGTCTTGATATATAGTAGCCCTGAAGTATAGGTACACCCAATTGTTTTGCGGCTAACAGGTCATTCTTTGTTTCAATTCCTTCTAGCACTAATTTTATTTCTTTGTTTGTGAATCCTAAAAAGAGAGAGACTAGTGCCTGTTTTTCGGTTGATGCGGATAAGCCTTTTGATTTTGTATGATCCAGCTTTACAAAATCAGGCGAAATAATTTCGATCATTTTAAAAGAGCCTTTAGTAACCGGTAAATCGTCAAATGCAATTTGGAAGCCATTCGATTTTAAAAACAATAGACGGCTCATAAAAATTTGTTGTTCCCAAATATTTTTTTGGATAGCTTCCTCGTTTATTTCAAAAACGATCTGTCCTCTAATAGTAGGAAATAAAAGGAGCAGTTTATTTATGAAATTTTCGAAATCGTGATGGACGATTGTTGTGGGCAGAATATTTATAAACAAAAAATGAGATTTTAAATAAAAGCTAGGGTATTGCATGACTGCATTCTTAATGCAATACGTGTCTAACTCAAATAAAACCCCGTTATTTCTGGCCTTTTCAATTACAATTAGAGGATTCATTCGTGGTGTAGTTCTCATTAAAGCTTCATGTGCAAAAATAGTATCATTGCTGCTATTCATAAGCGGCTGATATTCACTGTACAATAATTTTCCTTGCGTTATTGTTGTAATGGACCGAAAATCTATTTTACACCCTTCTTCCTACACAATATTAGCTTATTATTTAGGTAATTCCCTATTTATTACACCCATTCCATCTAATATAGCCTTTGCATCTTTGTTTAAATATTCGAGTATATCTGTTCGCAAAAGCAATTTTGCTTTATCCTTAATAATTAGCTTTAAGCCTCTAATATCAAAATTAGTTGCATATGTATTGATAGCGATTAAAGTTGCCATGTCTTGTCTGGAGATAGGCTGATTCCCTGCATCATGTCTTTCTATAAGGAATTTAAGTAAATCTCTTGCATTGCTTTTCAGTGAAATCCTATGTTTATCTAATACATTTAGATTTTCTTCAATAAGTTTTCTCGCTGTGACAAAGTCTAATTGCTCCATATATTTATTGATATCAGCAATTAAATTTTCAACCTTCATAAAACCTCACCTCACTTAAATTTTTTTCTGCCCTAAACAATAAAACACTAAGTAATAGGCTTTTTCTGATAGAAAATAAAAAAAGCTATTCCAAATAGAATAGCCAAAAATTTCATGGGAAATAAACAAGAATTTGGTAACCTGGCAATCATAGTAATAGGTATTATTAACTACCTAAACCTTAGACCCAAGGGCTTTGCGTCCTATTCTTTCAAATAGTTTGCCTTTTACATATAGGGCTTCTTACTTAAATTATAATAAAACAATAAAATACAAAATTCAACATAATTCTACAAAATTCAACGTTTTCTCTAAAATAATACATTTACTCAAATTTTTTCAAAAAGAAAAACCCTAGCGGCGTTATAATAAAAAACAGGTTTAAAAATAATCACTCGCTACGGATTATAGGCTATTTAGTTGAATAACACACTTTAA
>NZ_JBALNX010000043.1:160927-163284 GCF_036962035.1 Bacillus sp. JJ1773 | reverse complement strand
CGTCCTGTACGTCGGGGGTTGGCGCTGGAGCTAGACAAATACCAAAAATGTTATACTTTTATAAAATTATTATATACTATTTAGAATAAATGAAAAGAAATGAGTATTAAGGCAGGAGTTTATTGGAAGGAGCCTGTCTTTTGGAAACAGGCTCCAAATGGAAAACCCACGTTATTTAACAATAATTTCGTTTACATTTGCAAACTTTTTAATCAATTCAGCCAGTAAAACCATTTGATTTAGCCTGTTTTGCCGAAGTTCTATATGATCTGCCATGACCATCGTGTTATCAAAATATTGATCGATTTCAGGCTTCATAGATATGAGCAAACCAAATTTGTCACTTTCTGAAGTATGAGCAGTAAACTTTTCTTTGACAAGCATATATTTATTGTACAGATTTTTTTCAAATTCATTTTCAAATAAATCAGGTTTAACTTCACTAGGATTTTCAGCTTTAGATGAAATATTTAAAACTCGGCTTAAAGCCTCCATGCTTTCCTTAAAGCCATTATCCTCTTTTCTAGTTTCTAATACTTCAGCTCTTCTTACTAGGGATGGGAGTGCACCAATTTCATTGCCTAGAACTGCTTCAATTAAATCATACCGCACATGCTTTTCTTGAAGGATATGCTTAATTCTTAGTTTAAAGAATGCAATTAATTCTCCGGCAAGTTCTGATTTAGATTTCTTAGCAATTCCAGCCTCTTCAACTAAGGCTAACGCAGAATCAATTAGACTTTCTAAAGACAAATCCCACTCTTTATTTATTAGAGTCTGAACAATACCTGTAGCTTGGCGTCTTAGTGCATATGGATCCTGTGAACCGCTTGGGATAATGCCAATAGCAAAGCAAGCGGCAATTGTATCCATTTTTTCTGCTATTGACAGTGCAGCACCTGCATGGCTTCCTGGGGTACTGTCATCAGCATTCCTTGGCATATAATGTTCATTTATGGCTTTAGCAACTGCAGGTTTTTCTCCCTTTTGCAAAGCATACTTTTCACCCATAAAACCTTGTAATTCTGGAAATTCGTAAACCATATTTGTTACAAGGTCAAATTTGCAAATTTCACCAGCTCTGTCGGCAGCTACTTTATCTTCTGTGCTAAAATCTAGCTTATCAGCTATCTCATTTGTTAGTTTTCGAACACGATTTACCTTTTCAGCAAGTGTACCGATTTCTTCATGATAGACAATAGCTTTTAGCTTACTTAATGAATCTTCAATTTCAGTTTTTTGGTCTTCTTTATAGAAAAAGGCTGCATCAGATAATCTTGCTCTAAGTACCTTTTCATTCCCCTTAGCTACTTTTTCTAAATGTTCATGCCCGCCATTTCGAACGGTCACAAAGAAGGGAAGCAGCTTTCCTTCCTTTGATTTGACAGGAAAGTAACGCTGGTGCTCTTTCATAGAAGTTATTAAAACCTCTTCAGGAATTTCTAAAAACTCTTCTTCAAAGCGTCCAAAAAGAGCTGTAGGGTACTCAACAAGGTTCGTAACCTCTTCTAGCAGATTTTCATCAATTGGAATGACCCAATTATTTTCCTCGGCGATTGTTTCTATTTGTGCAGTAATTGCGCTTTTTCTTTCAACAGGATCAACAATCACATATTGACTAAGCATAGCCTTTTCATAATCTTTTGGCTCATGTATGTCAATTTTGTCTCCAAGGAAACGATGACCAAGTGTCCAATTGGATGTCTCTACCGCTGTGATTGAAAATGGGATCACTTCATTACCGAATAACGCAAGCAGCCATTTAATGGGACGGACGTACCGAAGATCATTATTAGCCCATTTCATGTTTTTCGGGAATGTCATAGCTGTTATAATTTGCTGCAATTCCGCCAGCAAAGTTATAGTTTCTTGGCCTTGAATAAATTTTTTCACATGGACATATTCAACACCATTTATTTCTTTAAAGAAAATATCGTCTACACTAGCCCCTTGTCCACGGCAAAAGCCAATAGCTGCCTTTGACCATTCATCATTTTCACCAATCGCAATCTTTCTTGCTGGACCCTTTGCTTCCTCGTGAACATCCTCTTGAGATTCATCTACACCTGATACGAGAACCGCTAACCTACGCGGTGAAGAAAAAGCATCAATATGGTCAAAGTTTATCTTTTTTTCTAATAACCAAGCTTGGATTTTATCTGAAAGCTGATTCATCGAATTTGTAACAAATCTTGCTGGCATTTCTTCTAATCCTACTTCTAAAAGGAGATCTCTTTTAGTCACGATTCCATTCCTCCCTTACCCGAAAAGCTCAAGCGGCTTGATCAGCCCCGACAAGCATAAGACAAGCCGGCAAGAAGGTTGTTTTTTAACCTTATTGACGGATTGGCTTATGA
>NZ_JBALNX010000043.1:63626-160870 GCF_036962035.1 Bacillus sp. JJ1773 | reverse complement strand
GCATTGTCGACACTAGTACATCCTGTACGTTGGGGCTAGACGCTGGAGCTAGACAGTTATCATATTTTAAAAAGGTTATACATTTTTTATTTTAATATTGGGAAACCAAGCTTTTCACGTTCATCATAGAAGGTTCTTGCAATTTTTCTTGCAAGATTTCGGCAGCGTCCGATATAGCCTGTTCTTTCCGTAACCGATATCGCTCCTTTAGCATCTAACAGATTAAAGGTATGTGAGCATTTTAATACATAATCATATGCCGGGTGAACGAGACCCGCTTCCATTTGACGATGTGCTTCTTTTTCATAAATATTGAACAGATTAAAGAGCATATCTACATCTGATGTTTCAAATGTGTATTTGGAATGCTCATATTCAGGTTGCAAAAAGATATCTCTTACTGTAAACCCGTTTGTCCACTCAAGGTCAAAAACATTTTCCTTCTCTTGAATATAGGAAGCGAGCCGCTCAATTCCGTATGTGATTTCAACGGAAACTGGTTTACATTCAATTCCGCCTACTTGCTGAAAATACGTAAATTGAGTGATCTCCATGCCATCCAGCCAAACTTCCCAGCCTAAGCCCGCACAGCCGAGGGAAGGATTTTCCCAGTTATCCTCCACAAATCGAATGTCATGCTCAAGTGGATTAATGCCAAGTGCACGTAAAGAGTCTAGGTACATTTCTTGGATATTGTCTGGTGATGGTTTCATAATGACCTGGAACTGATGATGCTGATATAACCGATTCGGATTTTCACCGTATCGTCCATCAGCTGGGCGACGGGACGGCTCGACATATGCCACATTCCATGGTTCCGGACCGATTGCACGCAGGAAGGTATAAGGACTCATCGTTCCTGCCCCTTTTTCCACATCATAAGCCTGCATGAGTATGCACCCATAATCAGACCAGTGCTTTTGCAAAGTTAAAATCATATTTTGAATGTTCATACTGCACCTCTCACTTCATGAGTTATAAAAAAACAAAAAACTCCCGTCTCTATGCTAAAAGCATAGGGACGAGAGTTAACCCGCGGTTCCACCCTATTTGCTGCCAATGATAGGCAGCCTCTTTATGCCGATGTTGCTCAAAAGTGCCTTCCTTAACCTTCAATACCCTAGCTCACACCATCCTAGGTTCGCTTTTATTAAATAATTAAGTACTCTTCTTTATCACAGCAACTATTAATTTAATAATTTGAATCATATACGATACGAAATTGAATGTCAAGACCATAATTGATTATAGAATATCCTCAAATTTAGCCATTTGGTTTAAAAATTTTTTTGTTTTTAAATTGAGTCCGGAATATTCTTCATAATACGCGTTAATAACTTTTTTAAGCTCTGCTTTTGTTTCTTGTTTAACAGAAATATTTCCAAGACGTGATAAATCAAAAAAATAAAAGAGCCGCAATAGCTTCACTGTTGCTGGAGAAATTTTATAATGATATGGATCTTTTTCCAGGCAGCGGTGGCAAATAAGCCCACCCTCTCTTATTGAAAAAGAAAAATGACCATCTGTACTGCTGCATACGGTGCATTGGTTTAAAACTGGATACAACCCAAACGTATTCAACATTTTCATTTCGAAGATATTCACAATAATTTCTGCGTCAAATCCCTCATTGACTAAGTTTAATGATTGGTAAACTAATTCAAATAAATAAGGATTGGGCTTTCTATCGTCTGTACCTTTATCTGTTAAATCAACAATATAGCTTGCATAGGCAGTTAGAAAAATATCTTCGCGGATCGAGCGCATGGAAGAAATCATTTCACCTTGCTGCAGACTTCCTAATCCGCTGCTTCTTTGAACTAAAAAATATCCATATGTAAAAGGTTGGGTGACAGCAGCGAGCCGGCTGCTCGGCTTTTTTGCTCCACGTGCCATCACACCAATCTTTCCCCATTCCCGGGTGTATAAAGTTACAATCTTGTTTGTTTCACCATAATTTGTTGTTCTAATAATGATGCCCTCACATTTTTCAAGCACCATATCCACCATCCCTAAGTTTTAGACAATCTATGAGATGGGAAAGTCTACTTCAGTTAGTTCTGCGTCCTGATTTCCGGGTATATCTTGAGTTTCCTGTTCTAGCTCTTTAAAGAGAAGATATGTGTCTATATTACCTGTCTGCGAAAAGACTTTCCAGGTAAAATCCATCATCGAAAACCCCACCTTTCCGTTATTCAACGCAATTTTCTTTTATCCCAAATCCTTACCATTTATCATAGCCTGTCTTTCAAATTTCATAAGAGAAAAATATTGTAAATCAAAAATAAACATAATTAGTGTTTGATCGTAATACCTTAGTTAAGGCTGGACAATTGACAGTAATACTCATTTAAAAAATATTTTTCTAATACTCATCATCACGGAATCCAAAATCACGCAGCTGCGACATTTTATTTCGCCAATCTTTCTGAACTTTTACCCATAATTCTAAAAATACTTTTGATCCGAGTAGGTTTTCAATATCAAGCCGTGCTCTCTGACCAATTTCCTTCAGCATTTTTCCTTGTTTCCCGATGACAATCCCTTTTTGGGAATCTCTTTCGACTATGATCGTGGCCATTACATGAACCATGTCCTTTTCATCGCGGCGCTCCATCTTATCAATCAACACAGCAAGTGAATGCGGAATTTCTTCTCTTGTTAAATGAAGAGCTTTCTCACGAATGAGCTCAGATACGATAAACCGTTCAGGATGATCTGTTACTTGATCAGCAGGATAATATTGTGGTCCTTCTGGAATATACTTTTTAATTTGCCCCAATAAATTTTCAACATTATTTCCTTCAAGTGCTGAAATTGGAATAATTTCACTAAAGGTATATTTTTCTTTGTAAGAATCAATAATTTGTATTAATTCATCTGGATGAACTAGGTCAATTTTATTAATGATCAGGAATATCGGTGTGCGAACTGACTGAAACTTCTCAAGAATAAATTCTTCGCCACGGCCATAACCCTCTGATGCATTAACCATAAATAAGATGACATCGACTTCTTTTAATGTATTTTGTGCGACCTTCATCATGAAATCGCCTAGTTTATGCTTCGGCTTATGAATTCCTGGAGTATCAATAAAAATAAATTGAGCATCATTCGTTGTTAATACTCCTTGAACCTTATTCCTTGTTGTTTGTGGTTTGTCGCTCATGATGGCAATTTTTTGCCCGATAACTCGATTTAAAAAGGTTGATTTTCCGACATTTGGTCTTCCGATAATGGAAATAAATCCTGATTTATGTCCTTGTTCAGTATTATTCATTCAAATCCTCCGGTGAAAAAGCTCCTGGCAGTAGTTGTTCTATTGTTATCTCAAGAATATCTTCTTTTAGGTTCGTTAAATACACTTTCATATCCTTAGGGCATAATTCTGCAATTACTTGCCGGCATGCACCGCAGGGAGAACATGGACGGTCTGTGTCAGCTATTACAGCCATTGCTGTGAAGTTCCTGACTCCTTCAGAGTAAGCTTTGAAAATAGCCGTTCTTTCCGCACAATTGCACATGCTATATGCTGCATTTTCAATATTACATCCATGGTATACTTTCCCATCTGACGTTAAGAGCGCTGCACCAACTTTAAATTTTGAATAAGGGACATATGCTCTTTCTCTTGCGACTTTCGCTTCTTCAATTAATTTTTCAACTTGCACTAATAAGTCTTCCTTTCGTTTTGAAAGATGTTACCTTCTTTTATTTTACCTCAAATTGAAATCAAAATCACTGATTGTAGCAAAAACGTAATATAAAAAATTGAATTTTCCAAAAATATGAGGATAAATATGTCGTATTGCTCTGTCATTTTATCAAAACGATTGGGTCATTTACAAATATCGTTTCGTTAATTGTTGCAATTTCTTGCTTTTTACCCTGGAAAAATCTAATTAAACCTCAATGATTTCATCATTTTAACAAAAAAACTGCCCTGCAAAAAAGGACAGTTTTAAATAAGCAAAGCTAATTTCGGAAGAAAAATAATCAATCCGATGATGACTGAGATGATAGCAAAAATCAATACAGCCCCAGCTGCCATATCCTTTGCTGCCTTTGCAAGTGGATGATAGTCTTCCGTAACAAGATCCACTACTCTTTCAATCGAGGAATTTATCATTTCCAATGACAGCATGCCTCCAATAGCTAAGAGAATGATAAGCCACTCCAAAATAGATATGGAAAGCAATAATCCCATTAAGATGACAATAATCGAAACAAATAAATGGATATTCAAATTTTTCTCCTGTTTGAAGGCCTTTTTAATGCCTGACATTGCGTATCCAAATGAATGTAACAACCGATTCTTTCTATCTTTGGAGGCCGAATTCATCTAATATATCCTTTTGACGCGAAAACATTTCTTTTTCATCTTCCGGTGTTTCATGGTCATAGCCGAGTAAATGAAGAAAGCCGTGAACCGCCAAAAAACCGATTTCACGCATAAAGGAATGCCCGTATTCCTCGGCCTGCTCATATGCCCTTGAAACGGAAATAATGATATCTCCCAACACCCTCGGCATATCAAGACCTACGAGCTCCATTTCTCCCTCCCCCATTTCCTCCATCGCAAAAGAAATGACGTCTGTTACACTGTCTTTATGGCGATATTCTTTATTAATTTCCCTAATCTTTTCATTGCTAACAAAGGTAAGAGATACTTCACTTTCTTCTTCAATTTTTTCAAACTTTGCTGCAAAATTTAGCAGTTCTTCAATATAAGAGGTTTGTTCCTCAGTAAGCTCATTCGTTTCATCTAAAAAGTCGATATTTAAACTCATGCCTGTTTCACCTTCTGCTTTGTCATTTCTGGATACTCAATTCTAGAATGAAAAATTCCGTTTAATGTTTCACAAATAGAGTTAGCGACTGTTTCCAGCTCTTTTAACGTTAAATCACATTCATTAAGCTGTCCATCCTGAAGACGATCCGCAATAATATTTCTTACGAGCCCCTCTATTTGCTCAGGGGTAGGATTAGACATGGAACGGACTGCTGCTTCAACACTATCTGCAATCCCAATAATAGCAGCCTCCTTTGTTTGAGCTTTTGGTCCTGGATACCGATAATCTTCCTCCCTAACCTCAAGCCCATTTTGACCTGCTTTATGGTAAAAATATTTTAAAAGTGTCGTCCCATGATGCTGTTCAGCAATATCTACAATTTCCTTAGGCATTTTATGTTTTCTAAGCATTTCTGCTCCATCAGTCGCATGGGCAATGATAATATTTTTACTAGTTTGCGGAGGCAGCCGATCATGCGGATTTTCAATATTCATTTGGTTTTCAATAAAAAACTGCGGCCTTTTTGTTTTGCCAATATCATGATAATAACAGCCAACCCGTGCAAGCAGCCCATTTGCCCCAATGGCTTCACAAGCAGATTCAGACAAGTTAGCTACCATGACGCTATGGTGATAAGTGCCTGGTGCTTCAGTTAAGATTTTTCTAAGAAGAGGGTGATTTGGGCTCGTCAGTTCAATCAATCTGATTGTAGAAAGAATGCCAAATCCAGCCTCAAAAAAAGGAAGCAAGCCAATGGCTAATACTGCAGACAAAATTCCTGACAGCGCCCCGATAATCAAATAAAAGCCATATTCCAGCCCATCATATTGCCCGTTTCTAAGAAAGATAAGGGAAAAAATCAAAACCACATTTACACCAGCCACAAACATACCTGCTTGTAAAATTCGTGACCGATTTTTTTGTTTTGTTAAAAATATGATCCCTGCTAGCCCGCTGCAAATAATATAAATTCCAGAAGTAACGTGAAAGGCTCCTGTTATTCCTTCGTTAAAAATAATACTTCCGCAAATGGACATAATGATTGTAAATAACACAGCCATTCGTTCATCAATTAAATTTCGGATTAATATAGGTCCCATGGCAGCTGGAAAAATGTAGCTAATTTCCGAATACTTAAATTCAGGAAAAAAACTGATTCCCTTCATCATTAAAATGGACAGGGCAAATATTAAGCTAAATAATAATAGATAACTTTGTTTTAGCTCGGAGTGAAGCTTTAATTCATTAAAATTATAATAAAGGGCTGCAAGAATAATAAAGGTAATTAATCCAAGGCCAAAAAAAGGCTTTATAGAATGGTTGTTGTCAAGCAATCCAATTAGCTCTAGCTGTCTATAAATATCTCTGCTGATTAAATGCTGCTCCTCAACAATAATTTGTCCTTGAAGAATTTTTACAGCTTCAACACTCTCCACTGCCTGCTGACGCATCTCATCCGTTGCAGAAGGATCATAAAACTCATTCTGGTACACTGCATATCTTCCTAATTCAATTGCTCCCACTTTAAGGCCAGAGTTCAAACTTGTATACTTTAGCTCCTCTTCTAACCGTTTTTTTGCATTTTCCACTTCATCTGCAGGAATTCTTTTGCTCATTACATTATTAATCGCGGTTACTGTAACGTCTTTAGCAATTGTAAGTTCGCCTTTAGATGCCTGTAATAAAGTCAGGAGGGTCTGATCAGAAATGTCCTTCGTTACATCCTCAGTCAGCTTCTCCTTCATCAACAATAATTTATCTGAAGGTGTTGGTTCAGAAAAAACGATTGTTTCACCTTCAGCTTCATCCGTGCTTTCAGCTGCTTTTTGTTTCTTTTCTAAATCATCTTGTATCTCATCATTAACCTCAGTAGCAGAATCAAATATAGATGTAATTAAGTCTACACGATTTTGGGCAATTTCCTTCTTTACTACATAAACGTCCGGCACATGATCTGCTGCTTCTTTTTTCCTTTTTTCCGTTAATACTTTATCTTCAATCGTGATAGGAGATCTGATTGTTTGCTCAGCAACTGAAAACAGTCCTAGGTCTAATTTTTCTGGTTTAACATTACTGTACATAGCAAGGAACATCACAATCCCAAGAAAAATAAATAGAAGAACTCTAAAAAATGTTAATTCTAATAAATTTCTAATTTTCATTAAGTATTGCTGCAGTTTTTCCACATTCAATCCCTCCTATCTTGGTTAATGAAACTGACCAGATAAGTGATTCTACTATTCGATTAAGACTTACATTTATTATGTAAAATGATAACAGTTTTTCAAACAAGTTTCATCCTTCTTAAAAAACTTCTGAAAAAGTCATAATTCTTCACTTAACGAAAACAGCAAAAGAAAACCGTACGGTATTCCCGACGGTTTTAATTCTCGTGCTGACCATATGCATGAATAATTTTTGCTACTAGAGGATGACGGACTACATCACTTTCTTCAAGATGCACAATCGCGATCCCCTTCACACCTTTTAGAATTTCTTCGCCAAGAATTAATCCTGATTTTGCGCCTTTCGGGAGATCCACCTGTGTTTTATCACCAGTGATCACCATCTTCGAGCCAAATCCAAGACGGGTTAAAAACATTTTCATCTGAGCATGGGTTGTATTTTGGGCTTCATCAAGGATAACGAAAGCATCATCAAGCGTCCGGCCTCTCATATAGGCTAAGGGGGCTATTTCAATCGTTCCTCTTTCGATTAGTCTTTCTGTATGTTCAGCCCCTAATACATCATGCAAAGCATCATATAAAGGTCTAAGGTACGGATCCACTTTCTCTTTTAAGTCACCAGGCAGAAATCCAAGGCTTTCTCCCGCTTCAACGGCAGGACGAGTTAAAATTATTTTCTTAACTTGACCATTTTTCAATGCGTTTACTGCCATAACGACCGCTAAATATGTTTTTCCTGTTCCAGCTGGCCCTATTCCAAAAACAAGATCATGAGTTCGAATGGATCGAATGTATTGACTTTGACCAATCGTCTTTACACGAATTGACTTACCCTTAGCATTTCTAATAATTTCTTCATCATATAAATCGCTAAAATAATCTAAAGTACCTTTTTTCGCCATTTGAATTCCGTACATGACATCCCGCTGGCTAATGTTGATTCCTTTTCTTATAACCTGCAGTAATTCAGAAAGTAATTTTCCAACCATTCCAACCTGTTCCATTTCACCGGAAACAAAAATATTTTCTCCGCGTGTAACAATGGATACAGACAATTCTTGCTCAATCATTTTTATGTTTGCGTCTGAATTCCCAATCAAGCTCATTGCTTCATTCGGATTCTCAAGTTGTACATTCATTGTCTTCAAGTCTTCAGTCATTCCGTATCTCCTTGAATAATTGGTTGCGCTTCTGCTATATTCTCAATAATTTGGAAATGTATTGATATAGTTACTTTACCATTCTCTACTGACTTGTGTAAAACTTTTTCCCCTTTAATTTTAGCATTTTCAGAAAGAAGGTTTTTTATATCATTTCGCGCACTAATTTTTGCAGCTTCAAATGCTTCTTCATTTGAATATATTTGTATGACCTGTTCGCTTTCCCTTATTGTTTTAAATAAATAAGATATTGGAAGCTCCCATTTTAAAAAGTGGATTTTCTTCTCATTTGCCTCTGTTTTGGATTCTTTGTAATCCACTTTACCAAATCCCCATATCGGAATTTCATATTTTCCAACCTTTAGAATATGTTTTTGTTTTTCATTTCCGTTTAATACTTGCAAGGTGTTTTTTAATGGAATTGTAGCCGTTGTTGTGTACCATGTTTCACCAAAGATTTCTCCTTTTGCCGGAACTGTCTCGGTTTTTTGCCCATCCTCTCCAATAATTCCTGAAACAAGGAGCTGACCAGGATTAACATGATCATTTACACTTACTTTTGGTTGTCCTTCTTCAACAAACATGTCAACAATAATTGCCTTCTTTTTTGCAACTAAATGTCTTGGACTTAAATATTCAGGTTTATTTGGTTCAGTTTTTTCCACAACCTGAAGATGGTAGGTTGTCCCTTTTAATTCCACACCAACCCAAGTAATTTCCTTAATATTATCTGTCAATTTCCTCTGAATAGCTTCAACATTATCTAAGAAAAACTGTACTTTCCCACGTTTTACACCTAGTTCATCTAACTCTTTTCGTATTTTGTATTCAGTTGCAGGGTCTGCCCCCTTTATCTCTATTCCCCAAACCATATTTGATAATATGATAATAACTAATAAAAATATTGGGGCGCCAATAACAAATCCAATATTTTTCAACATGCGCTTAAAGATAAATGGAAAGCCTGTCCGCTGTAAAAATTCGATTTTGCAATCACTGTTCCGAACAATATTTCTTAATTGCTTCACATCATTTAGCTTCATTTTAAAGATTACTGCTTCGGTGCCGTGCCTTTTTACATGCCATACAAGAATTCCGCTTCGTGTAAGAGTATTAATAAAACGCTCAATTCCTTTACCCTTAGTCTTAACTGTTACAATCCCTCCAAAAAATTCGACCCAAAGATTTTTCATTGCCTTCCCCCTGAATTCTCTTTATCACCACAAATTTGCTGTTCATAATACCCTTCCTATAAGTCCCTACAGAAGGCTACTGTCCTTCTGTAAGGACATCCTTAATTAATCGTTAATATATGTGACTTGATCAATTTTCCCTTCCAGCAGAATTTCCTCGGGCAGAATCGTTTTTATGACAAAGGCTTTCCCTTTTATTAACAGCTGACCCTGCTTAAGGAGCAGCCTTAATTCTTTATCTGAAAAAGCAAGCAATCCACGGTGGTTCTCAATATATATATGGATTTGTCCGATCATCGTAATGCGGGGTAAATCCATCATGACATCTTGAGGAAGCTCCATGTTTTTTGTCAAACATTTTCGGACGAATTGTCCCCACTTTCTTGCCATAAAAAAAGAACCCCCCTTCATCTCATATGTATGAAATGAAAGGGGGTTCTAGCACATATTTTTCACCTATGAATTAAGATAATTTATTGTTTTTTTACTGACTTATGAGCCTTTAATGCCCTTGGAGGTCCGATAATTTCAGACCAAATAATCCCATCGATAAGCTGTTTTTTGCTAGGAGATAAGGTCTGCCTCCATTCTTTTTGCAATGCACCTTGAATAGGTACCGGAGCTTTAGAAACTGTCTTTATAAATTCCGCTTGTTTCTTAGCCATTTCCTGTTGTTCCTTTAGTGCATTTATCTCTTCTTCAGCAAGCCTCTGCCTTTCTAAAGCTTCCATTTCAAGCTTTAGTGCTTGTTCAGCCTGATGCCTTTGCTGTTCTTCAATAGATCTCGTCTCCATTTGAGGAATACGTTCCTGCATTTGCTTAAACACTTCAGCTGGAGATGGCTTCACCTGCTGCCCGCTGCCTTTCCGCTGTTGCTGCTGATTTCCTTTATTTTTCATGAAAAAGGAAATAATATAGCCAATTATTACGATAATAAAAATTGGGTTTTCGAAAATAAATTCCAAGAGGGAACCCCCTCCCTTCTATTTATTAAAGTGAGCCTTTATTTATCTTTGACCGCCGTCTTTGTGATCATCATTAATCCGACCAATAGAATCTCTCATATCTGTATCAGCGGAAATATTCTTGATATTCATATAATCCATAACCCCGATATTTCCTGATCGAAGCGCTTCAGCCATGGCAAGCGGTACTTGTGCTTCAGCTTCTACAACCTTCGCTTTCATTTCTTCAACCCTTGCCTTCATTTCCTGCTCTGAAGCGACAGCCATTGCACGTCGTTCTTCCGCTTTAGCTTGGGCAATCTTCTTATCTGCCTCTGCTTGCTCTGTTTGTAAATGGGCTCCGATGTTTTTACCGATATCCACATCCGCAATATCTATCGAAAGGATTTCAAAGGCTGTCCCGGAATCCAATCCTTTATCTAGGACTGTTCTAGAAATCATATCAGGATTTTCAAGAACTTTTTTATGATTTTCTGACGAACCGATAGTCGAGACGATTCCTTCACCAACACGAGCAACGACTGTTTCTTCACCAGCACCCCCGACAAGACGTTCAATATTCGCTCTAACAGTAATTCTAGCTTTTGCCTTTACTTCAATTCCATCCATTGCAACACCAGCAATGAAAGGTGTTTCAATTACATTTGGATTAACACTCATTTGGACAGCTTCAAGAACATCACGGCCTGCCAGATCAATTGCTGCGCTGCGCTCAAATTTTAATTCAATATTTGCTCGATGTGCGGCAATCAGTGCATTCACAACACGGTCGACATTCCCACCTGCTAAATAATGGCTTTCCAGCTGATTTGTCGTTACATCTATACCCGCTTTGTGTGCTTTAATTAAGGGGTTAATGACCCTGCTTGGAATAACCCTCCGGAGCCTCATCCCAACTAATGTAAAGATACTGACTCTGACTCCAGCTGCCAAAGCTGAAATCCAAAGCATTACTGGAACAAATGTAAAAAGAACTCCCAATAGAATAATCGCAAGAACAACGGCTACTATCAAAAAAGCTGTACCAGCACCTAGCAATTCCATATTTATTCCTCCTCTTTTTCTTTCTTATTTTGATCTATTATTTCTCTTACTACTATACGAGAACCCTCAGCTTTTACAACTCTAACTCTCGCATCTTTTAAAATAAACGCACCTTCACTGACGACATCGATTCTTTCATCTTCAATCACAACGGTACCTGATGGCCGAAGAGCTGTCAGTGCGTAGCCTTCTAACCCAATGAGCTCTAATCGGCTTTTATTGGAAACATAGCCCTCTTCTGTTTTTGTTGCATCAGTTAAGATGATTTTTTTGAAAAATTTCATTTTTTTACCAAGCACCTTTACCATTATAATAGACGCTAAAATAGATATACTGATAGCAATTAATAAAGAAATTCCCATATGAACGACATTATCAGAAGCTAAAAATAGACTTCCAAGTATCGCTGCCAGGCCTAGAATACCTGCAACTCCTCCTGGGAGAAAAAACTCCGCGATGATCAGCCCAATGCCAACAACAAAGAGGATAAGTGTTTCATATCCGGCAAGACCTGCAACTAAATGTCCATAGAAAAACAATAATAATGCAGACAATCCCATAAATCCGGGAAGCCCGAAGCCGGGGGAATACAATTCTAGGATTAGTCCCAAACTTCCAATAGATAATAATATCGGTATCACTACAGGATGGGTAATAAATCTCGCTATTTTTTCTGCAAAGCTTTCTTCCACTGTTTTGACCTCAGCATCAGAATAACCAAGATGATCGAGAAGTTCATTCAAATTATTGAAAGTCCCTTCTGAATACTTTACTTCCAATGCCTTTTCAGCACCTAGAGTGAGTAACTTTCCTTTAGGGGCTCCAACTTCAGGAAGATTGATAGACTCATCTGCCATTGCTAGCGCATAAATCGGGTTTCTTTTACTCTGCTTTGCAGCCTCCTCCATTGCCGCAAACCAATAGGATTCAGCCTTCTTCCCAGCAGTATTTCCCTGTTGATCAATAATGGCCGCTGACCCCATTGTAGAACCTGGCACCATATAGATTTCATCTGTATTTAGTGCAATATAAGCACCAGCAGATAAAGCCTGTTTGTTCACAAATGAAATCGTCTTCACATCTGTTGATGTTAATAACTTCCCAATTTTCCCAGCGGCATCCACTGCCCCTCCAGGGGTATCAATATCAAAAATAATCGCAGATGCCTTGTCTTCCTCAGCTAAATGAACAGCCCTGTTTAAATAAGCAAACAGACCTTTTTCTACTGTATCTTGAATCGAAACGACATAGACAATTTCATTATCAGCATTTCCTTTAAATGGGATAATCATTAGGATAAAAGCAAAAAGGAATGAAAAAATGATGAATATCCTTCTTAATCTCAAAGCTCTCCCCTCCCTCCAAAACAATGCATCTAGTTCTTTTACGTATTCAACTAAAAAAGGTTTCATACTTGGCTAATTTTTTTATGAATATTTTGTCTCTTTACTAACTATTAAAAAAGACCGAAAGCGAATGCTCACGGTCTTTTATACAATGGTTTTGTTTTTTATGAAAGGTGTTGTTGTACAAGTTTATTTACAAGTGCTCCATCTGCTTTGCCTTTTACTTTCGGCATAATGGCAGCCATTACCTTACCCATCTCAGCTTTAGATTTTGCACCTATTTCAGCAACCGTTTCTTGTACGATCTTTGAAACCTCATCTTCAGAGAGCTGTTTAGGCATATATAGTTCGACATACTGAAGTTCAGTATGAATTTTTTCAACAAGATCTTCACGACCTGCTTTTTCAAATTCATGGAGGGAATCCTTGCGTTGTTTAACTTCGCGAGAAAGGACAGTAAGCTCTTGATCTTCGGATAAGTCTTGTCCATGCTTAATTGCTTCATTCTGCAAGGCAGCTTTAATCATCCGAATAACAGTTAGCTTATCTTTTTCTTTGTTCCTCATCGCTTGTTTCATATCCTCATTTAAACGTTCGAGAAGACTCATAATGGACACCCTCTCTTAATACTTACGTTTTCTTGCAGCCTCAGACTTTTTCTTACGTTTAATACTAGGTTTTTCGTAGAATTCGCGCTTTCTTGCTTCTTGTATAGTACCAGACTTAGATACAGTACGTTTAAAGCGACGAAGAGCATCTTCAAGCGATTCGTTTTTACGAACGACGGTTTTAGACATTCTCTTTCCCTCCCTCCGAGCACAACACACTTACACCAACATGGATTTTTCCATGTACTTTGCAATTATAATATAACCGTGAATCAAGGTCAACTGTTAATAGCCCCCTCAGAAGTGTTTTTCACAATGAAATTCAACAGCAGCATCGCTCCAATGTACATGCCATAAATTTTCCTGCTATTTTCGACATAAACCTTCATAGTACTAGTTGAAAAACCCTATTATTTAAAGAGTGCGGTCATAAAAAAGATAAAAAGGCATGTCCTTGGCTCAGTTGCCATACATATAGAGATAGGGGGTGGGAGCTTGACCCAGCTATTTCTATTTATTTTATTCATTGGACTTTTTATATACGGAATGACCTTGCTTCGATCAGGTCTATATAATTTATCTGGGGATTCTTTAAAAAATGTACTAACTAAATTAACAGCCACTCCTTGGAAAGGATTATTAGCGGGCATAGGCATAACTTGTATATTGCAGAGCAGCTCAGCGGTGATGATTATTATGATCGGGCTCATTTCTGCAAGGCTGCTTTCATTTCCTCAGTCGATTGGAATTATTTTAGGAACGAATATTGGAACAACGTTAACAACTGAATTAATTACATTTGATATTGAATCTTTCCTTATTCCTTTTGCCCTTTTAGGTGCTGTATTATTATTGATTGGGAACAGAAATGTAAGGAGTATTGGATTAATCTTACTAGGTATATCTGCAGTTTTTGCAGCGATGGGGGGATTCGAATATTTAGCAGGGCCATTAAGATCGATTGAATTTGTCAATCAACTATTAATTGAATTAAAAGGAAGTTACCTTTTAAGTATACTTGCTGGAACTATTATTACAGCAATCATTCAGTCCAGTACTGCGACTACAGGCATCATTATGGGCTTTCTATCTGGAGGAGCATTCGGGCTGGACACAGGAATAGCAATGATGCTTGGTTCCAATATTGGAACATGTGTCGATGCTTTTTTAGCATCATTATTGGGAGGAAAAGAGGCAAGGCTTTGCGCGTACGCTCATATTTGGCTAAATGTCATCGGAGTTGTGATTTTTTATCCATTTATCAGCTTCCTGACTTCCCTCGGTCTGCAATTAGCATCCGCACCAGATGTCCAGCTCGCACATATCGGTGTTATCTTTAACGTTATCACATCTTTAATGGTACTTCCATTTGCTACTCAATTTGGGAAAATAATCATTAGAATCCACGGACGTCATTAACTAACTGTCAACCCAAAAGAAAAAATGCCGGAGATCCGGCATTTTTTTAGTAGTCTGAATCGCTTGTTAATCTGTTAACGATTGCTGCTCCTGAGCTTGCTCCAATTCTTGTTGCTCCCGCTTGAATCATCTTCTGTGCATCCTCTGCACTTCTTACGCCGCCAGAAGCCTTGACACCGATGTTTGGACCCACTGTTTTTCTCATTAGAGCGATATCTTCAACAGTTGCTCCGCCAGTAGAGAAGCCTGTTGACGTTTTTACAAAGTCTGCTCCAGCTTTTACAGATATTTCACATGCTCTAACCTTTTCTTCTTCGGAAAGTAGAGAAGTTTCAATAATCACCTTTGTTAAAGCCTTTCCTTTTGCTGCATTCACTACAGCACGGATATCTCTTTCGACTAATTCATGATCTCCGCTTTTTAATGCTCCAATATTGATCACCATATCTACTTCAGTTGCACCGTTTTCAATTGCATTTTTAGTTTCAAATTCCTTTGTTTCAGGCGTTGAAGCACCTAAAGGAAAACCAATTACTGTGCAGACTTTTACATCTGTTCCGCTCAATAATTGACTTGAAAGCTTCACCCAAGCAGGATTTATGCACACTGATGCAAATTGATATTCTTTCGCTTCAGCACAAATTTTTTCAATTTGCTCCTTAGTTGCATCTGCTTTTAGTAATGTATGATCGATCATTCCAGCTACGTTTTTCGCCATTATAATGACTCCTTTCAAACTAACAAGTTGTACGTACCTCTTACATCATATCACTCATAAGAAAAAATTTCGAGTTGAATAATTATGAGCAGGTTTCATTTGCATAAATAACTTGTTTTATATTAATAAACTTATTATTCCAATTTAAAAGGGCATTATTTAGTTTATTAATTTTTATCATTTATTATTTGCTATTTTAAAATAAAGGAATGAGTAAAGAGCTAATCGCAATCGATTAGCTCTTTACATATTATCATTTAATTAGAATGTTTTATACTGCTGCTTCTTCTTCACAATTTTCCAGTTCATCTAATACTCGGACAAATTGTCCATCGTTATATGGGTATCCGGCTTTTGTGATTTTTACTTTCACAATTTTTCCGACCATTTCTTCAGTTGCTTGGAAAACAACTTTAAGATAATTATCAGTATAGCCGACATATAGTCCGCCTTCCTGCTGTTCCTTGAATTCTTCCTCAGGAATGACTTCCAGAACCTCTCCCTCAAATTGGGATGCGTATTCTTTTGCAAGCTGGTCAGATAAAGAAATTAAGCGATGAACACGTTCATTCTTCACTTCTTCGTCTATTTGATCTTCCATTCTGGCTGCTGGCGTTCCTGTTCGTTTAGAGTAAGGGAAAACATGCAGCTCTGAGAATTTATGTTCTTTAATAAAATTATACGTTTCCATAAATTCCTCTTCTGTTTCACCTGGGAAGCCGACAATGACATCAGAAGTAACTGCTAAACCTGGGAGAGCTTCTTTTAAGCGATCTAGACGTTCGCCGAAGAACTCCATTGTATATTTTCTGCGCATTCTTTTTAGAACCGTATTTGACCCTGACTGCAGCGGGATATGAAGATGTCTTACGATCATGTTAGATTGATTAATAACCTCAATAACTTCGTCCGTAATCTGGCTTGCTTCTATAGAGGAGATTCTGATTCGCTTTAATCCCTTTACTTGTGCTTCTAAATCACGAAGGAGCATTGCCAAGTTATAATCTTTCATGTCCTCTCCGTAGCCGCCTGTATGAATACCTGTTAGGACAATTTCTTTATAGCCAGCATCCACTAATTGCTGTGCCTGGCGAATAACTTCTTGCGGGTCTCTTGAACGCATTAATCCGCGTGCCCAAGGAATGATACAAAATGTGCAGAAGTTATTACAGCCTTCTTGTATTTTAAGGGAAGCACGTGTACGATCTGTAAAAGCAGGCACATCAAGCTCTTCATATACGCGGCTTTTCATAATATTGCCTACCCCGTTAATCGGCTGGCGTTCTTGCTTGTATTGAGCGATATAATCTAGCATTTTCACGCGATCCTGCGTTCCTACTACGATATCAACCCCTGGGATGGCCATAATTTCTGCTGGAGAGGTTTGGGCATAACAGCCTGTCACACAAATAACCGCATCCGGGTTTTTTCGAATCGCTCTACGGATAACCTGACGGCTTTTCTTATCTCCGGTATTAGTAACCGTACAAGTATTAATGACATAAACATCGGACATTGATTCAAAATCGACCCGATCATATCCTGTTTCTTTAAATAATTGCCAAATGGCCTCTGTTTCATAATGATTCACTTTACAGCCAAGTGTATGAAATGCAACTGTAGGCATATTTTTTCACTCCATTAGTTCAAAATGATAGGAAACAGCTGATAGTGCATAAAGCGGTGCCGTTTCCGTTCTTAATATCCGTGGACCTAACCCGCAAGCCTGAAAACCGTTTTCTTTTAATAAAGAGACTTCCTGCTCAGTTAATCCGCCCTCAGGTCCAAATACGATCATAAGTGATTGGCCATGTTGAATGTTAGCCATGGTTTTATATAGTTGAGATTTCTCTCCTTGCTTCGCTTCTTCTTCAAAAGCAATCAGCTTATAGTCATACTTCTCGCTTGCTTTAATTAAAGCTTTCATATTTTGAGGAGTCATGACTTCAGGTAAAATGGTTCTATGAGACTGCTCAGCCGCTTCTTTGGCAATTTTCTGCCACCTTTCGACTTTCTTTGCGCCCTTTTTCTCATCCCATTTTACTACTGAGCGTGCTGAAATAAAAGGGATAAAACGATATGCTCCAAGTTCAGTTCCCTTTTGGATAATCCATTCCAGCTTATCCCCTTTAGGCAATCCGCTCACAATTGTTATATAAATCGGCAATTCAGGGGACCCTTCTTCCCATTTTACAACTTCTGCAATCACTTTTTCAGCGGTAATTTCTACAATTGAGCAAACAGCACTTGTTTTCAGGGGATCTACACAAATAAGCTGATCGCCTTCCTTCATTCTCATTACGCGAACAATGTGGTGATAATCATCAGATGTAATAGTGAAACAATTATCAATCGCAGATTGATTAACAAAATAACGCTGCAAAATGATCACCCTCTTTTCTGCCTTCTTCTATTATTAACGTATAAAAAGAGGGAACATATAGAAGGCTCCCCCTTTTCTAAAATGAATTCATAATTATGTTCTAACGTCCGTGCTAATTTCTTCTGCCGATTAACGCAACCCAATCTTCCATTTGAATCGTTTCTTCGATTTGGAATCCCGCTGTAATCATTGCATCCTTCACTTCTTGTTTTTTCTGCAGGATAATGCCTGATGCAATAAAGAAGCCGTCTTTTTTCACTACTGTAGCAACATCATTAGTAAATCTGAGGATAACCTCAGCTAATATATTTGCTACTACAACGTCTGCCTTTCCGGTGATTCCATCAAGCAGATTATTTTGTGCAACATTTACAATATCATGAACTTTATTCAATTCAATATTTTCCCGGGCAGAGTTCACAGCAACCTCATCGAGATCAAGTGCTGTAACTTTTTCAGCACCAAGCATAGCAGCTGCAATGCTTAATACACCTGAACCTGTACCAACATCGATAATGTTGTCTCCCTTTTTTACGGTTCTTTCTAACGCTTGAATACACATAACTGTTGTTGGATGAGTACCAGTTCCAAATGCCATCCCTGGGTCAAGCTCAATGAGTAATTCATCACTGGAAACAGGGGTGTATTCTTCCCAGCTTGGAACGATTGTAAATCTTTCAGAAATCTTTACTGGATGGTAATATTTCTTCCAGGCAGTTGCCCATTCCTCTTCATTAACCTCACTGATGCTAATATCATTTTTGCCAATATCGATATTATATAAAAGGAGATTATTGATTTCTTCTTTAATTCCATCTATCGTTTCTGCAAGAAAACTATTTACAGGCAAATAAGCTTTGACGATAACCCCTTCTTCAGGATAGTCTAATGGATTGAGCTGGTAGATTTCACCGAATTGATCTTTTCTTTCTTTTTTAAGTTCTAATGGATCTTCAATGACAACTCCGCTTGCTCCTGCTTCATGCAGTATATTTGAAATTGGTTCTACTGCCTCATTTGTCGTATGAATGCTGATCTCTGACCATTTCAATGTTTCCAACTCCATTTCCATAAAGTGAAACTTCATTCAGTGGGGGCGCCTTTTCCCCACTGAATGTTAGTTGCGGCCCACAGGATGTGAGTCAAACAGACGTTGCCACAGGACGTGGCGTTCTTAGTCTGTGTTCCTATAATCGGGCCTTTACGGGCCGTTTGATCTCCCTCTTAGAAGTTCGTTTTTCAACTTCTTCAAGCGGGAGTCTTACAGCCCGTTAATCTGCGGTTAATCGCCCTTAAATGCACGCTTTACTTTATCAAAAAAGCTTTCCTCTTGTTCTCCTTGAGGTACTTGCCCACTTATCTCTGCAAATTCTTGAAGCAGCTGTTTCTGTTTTTCTGACAGCTTTGTTGGGGTTACGATGCGCACGATAATATGCTGATCGCCTTTGCCATATCCTCTTACATTTTGGATCCCTTTTTCCTTTAAGCGGAACTTTGTACCTGTTTGCGTGCCTGCTGGGACTTTTAATTTTATTTTTCCATACAGGGTCGGTACTTCTACCTCGTCCCCTAGAGCAGCCTGAACAAAGGTGATTGGCATTTCACAATAGACATCATCGCCATCACGTTCAAAGAATTCATGAGAGCGAACATGGAAAACAACGTATAAATCTCCAGAAGGACCTCCGTTAACCCCAGGCTCCCCTTGACCAGATACTCGAAGCTGTTGTCCGTCATCAATACCCGCTGGAATTTTAACTGCTATTTTTTTGCGTTTTTTTACTTTTCCATCCCCGCCGCAAGTGGAACATTTATGTTTAATCTGTTTACCGGTACCATTACAATGGTGGCAAGTTCTGCGATTTACAATTTTGCCAAAAGGCGTATTTTGTTCCATATTAATCTGTCCAGAACCATGACATTGTCCGCATGTTTCAGGCTTAGTACCTGACTTTGCACCTGATCCGTTACAAGTTTCACAAGTTTCTTCACGAGGAATTTCAATTTCCGTTTCCTTGCCAAAAACTGCGTCCTCAAAAGATAAAGTCATTGTGTATTGTAAATCAGCACCTTGCCGTGGAGCATTTGGATCTCTTCTGCGTGATCCGCCGCCGCCAAAGAAAGTACTAAAAATGTCTTCAAAGCCGCCGAATCCTTCAAAACCTCCGCCGCCAAAGCCCTGATTAGGGTCAGTGTGGCCAAATTGGTCGTAATGAGCACGTTTTTGGTCATCACTTAATACTTCATATGCTTCTGTTACTTCTTTAAATTTCTCATCTGCATCTGGTTCTTTATTAATATCTGGATGATATTTTTTGGATAGCTTTCGATAAGCCTTTTTTAATTCATCCTTGGATGCCCCTTTACTGACACCAAGGACTTCATAGTAATCCCTTTTACTCATTGATTACCACTCCCCGAATCTTTTCACATAAAGATTATTTTAACAGTTTCTATTCAAAAATAAAAGTCAAAGTCAAGAATGACCTGACTTTGACTTTTTCATCATTTAAGATTTTGAGACTTATTTATCGTCTTTAACCTCTTCGAATTCTGCGTCAACTACATTGTCATCGCTGCTATTACCTTCTTGACCTTGTGCCCCTTGCGCTCCTTGAGCTTGTTTAGCAGCTTCTTCATAAAGCTTCATTGTCAATGCTTGAACGATTTCTTGTAAAGCATCTTTCTTCGCTTTAATTTCTTCTAAATCATTCTTTTCAATGGCAGCTTTTAAAGCATCTTTTGCTTCATTTGCTTTTGCCACTTCAGCTTCATCTACTTTACCTTCAAGATCCTTCATTGTTTTTTCAGTAGTGAAAACGAGTTGATCTGCTTCATTCCGAAGCTCTACTTCTTCCTTACGCTTCTTGTCTGCTTCCGCATTCTCTTCAGCTTCTCTTACCATTTTTTCGATTTCTTCATCAGATAAACCTGTTGAAGATTTAATTGTAATTGCTTGTTCTTTATTTGTGCCTAGATCTTTTGCACGAACATTTACAATACCGTTTTTATCGATATCAAAAGTCACTTCGATTTGAGGTATTCCTCTAGGTGCAGGAGGAATATCTCCAAGTTGGAAGCGGCCTAATGTTTTATTGTCTGCTGACATTGGACGTTCACCTTGAAGAACATGAATATCTACAGCTGACTGATTATCAGCAGCAGTCGAGAACACTTGTGATTTAGATGTTGGGATTGTTGTATTACGGTCAATTAGCTTCGTAAATACGCCACCCATAGTTTCGATACCAAGTGAAAGTGGTGTAACGTCTAATAGGACAACATCCTTAACATCACCAGAGATTACTCCACCTTGGATTGCTGCACCCATCGCTACTACTTCATCAGGGTTAACACCTTTATGAGGCTCCTTGCCCGTTTCTTTCTTGATCGCTTCTTGAACGGCAGGAATACGAGTTGAACCACCAACAAGAATAATCTTATCAATTTCAGAAGGCGAAAGTCCTGCATCTTTTAATGCTTGACGAGTAGGGCCCATAGTACGTTCAACTAAATCTGCTGTAAGCTCATCAAATTTAGCTCTTGTTAATGTTACTTCAAGGTGTAAAGGACCTGCTTCCCCTGCTGTAATGAATGGCAAGGAAATTTGAGTAGAAGTGACTCCAGATAAATCCTTTTTCGCTTTTTCAGCTGCATCCTTTAAACGCTGAGTAGCCATTTTATCTTTTGAAAGATCGATGGCATTTTCTTTTTTGAATTCCTGAACTAAATAGTCGATTATCGCTTGGTCAAAATCATCACCGCCAAGACGGTTATCACCAGCTGTAGCTTTTACATCGAATACACCGTCTCCCAGTTCAAGAATGGATACGTCAAACGTTCCTCCACCAAGGTCAAATACAAGAATTGTTTGATCTTCATCTGTCTTATCCATACCATAAGCTAAAGCAGCAGCTGTAGGCTCATTAATAATACGTTCAACTTCAAGACCAGCAATTGTTCCAGCATCTTTTGTAGCTTGGCGTTCAGCATCATTAAAATATGCTGGAACTGTAACAACCGCTTTCGTTACTTTTTCACCAAGATACTCTTCAGCATATGATTTTAAGTGTTGAAGAATAATAGCTGAAATTTCTTGAGGAGTATACGGTTTTCCTTCAGCCTCTACCTTAAAATCTGTTCCCATATGACGCTTAACAGACATAATCGTATGTGGATTCGTAATCGCTTGACGTTTTGCCACTTCCCCAACTTGACGCTCCCCATTTTTGAAAGAAACGACAGAAGGAGTTGTGCGGTTACCCTCTGGATTTGGAATAACTTTTGCCTCTCCGCCTTCTAAAACGGAAACACATGAGTTTGTAGTACCTAAATCGATTCCAATGATTTTGCTCATGTTTCTTACCTCCCGAAAATATGTATCTTATGAATTTACTTTTACCATAGCCGGACGGATCACTCTGTCCTTTAAAATATAGCCTTTTTGGAATTCCTCTACTACAGTATTTGACTCGAAGCCTTCCACCTCAGCTTGCATAACTGCTTGATGGACTTGAGGATCAAATTCCTTCCCAACAGCTTCAATCTGTTCTGCTCCTTCATTTTTCAGAGCTTCCAGCAAGCTGCGATAAACCATTTCCATTCCTTGAAGAACGGATTTCACTTGTTCATTATCAGATTCCATTTGCAGCGCTCTCTCAAAATTATCGATAGCAGGCAGCAAATCAGAAATTAACTTTTGAGCTCTATATTTTTCAGACGATTCAATATCTAATCTTGCTCTCCGTCTGGAATTATCAAAATCGGCTTGAAGACGATAGTAACGGTTTTCTATATCAGCTAGTTTGGCCTCTAACTCAACCGTTTTTTCCTGAGCTTTCACAAGTTGTTCTTCTAAAGAAGCTTCTTCAGAAAGTTCGTTCACTGCTTCTGTATCATCAGAATGGGCTGCAGTTTCCGTTTCAGAAACATCAGTCTCATCAGCTTGATCAGAATTTTGGATTGTTTCTTCTTCTAAAATATTTTTTTCATCTGCCAATTTATTCACCTCCCTTTAAGTACAAATAAATAAACACAAGGAAAGGGATGGGGGTCTTGACCCTGAGGGGCCCCCACCCTTAGTCAATATTTCCAACGTCAATCACTTTGATACAGCTTCGTCAATACGGCTGAAAGGTCTGTGCTAATATAGTCCAATAAACTAATTACACGGGAATATTCCATCCTTGTAGGACCTAATATAGCAATGGTCCCTAGTTGTTCAGCACCCATTGAATATGTTGCTGTAATTAAACTGCAATTTTCCATAGCTGTATTATTATTTTCTTTGCCTATTTTGACATTAATTCCTGACTTGTTTTTTCGAATTAGCTCATAAATGCTATCTTCGTGTTCAATCATATCCATTAAATTTTTTATTTTTTCAATGTCATGAAATTCAGGCTGACTAAGCATATTTGATTTCCCGCCAAAGAATAGCTTCTCGTGAGCTGGGATCTTTAGTGTATCTGCGATAGAATGCAGAATATAATCATAATTAGTAATATGCTGCCTTAGAAGAATAGCTACTTCTTTATAGATTTTTTCATTCAAGCTTTCAATTGGAGCGCCAGCTAAGCGATCATTCAAAATATTGACCAGTTTTTCAAGATCACCGGAATTCATTGTTTCAGGAAGATGAAACATTCGATTCTCGACATGACCAGAATCAGTGACAATGATCGCAATGGCTGTCTGATTATTTAAAGGAACGATTTGAATTCTCTTTAATTTATTATCTTTAACAGCGGGGCCTAACACAATTGAAGTATAGTTAGTCAGTTCCGATAATATTTTAGCTGACCTCTGTACAATCTTTTCAAGTTCAAAAATTCTTTCGGCAAATACAGACTTTAACTTATGGATATCCTGCTGATTTAGCTTTTGAGGAGAAAGCAAATGATCCACATAATAGCGATACCCTTTTTCGGAAGGAATTCTTCCGGATGAGGTATGTGTTTTTTCAATAAACCCCAGCTCTTCTAAATCAGACATTTCGTTTCGAATTGTCGCAGAACTAAATGTAATTTTGTCCTTTTTCGACAAACTTCTTGAACCGACTGGCTGCGCAGATTGAATAAAATCATCAACAATAACCTGAAAGATCAATAATTGGCGATCAGTCAACACAATTATCACCTCTGTTAGCACTCTTTAGATGTGAGTGCTAATTCTACTAATAAATTATCAAATCAATGGTTTGGTGTCAATAAAAACGAGATGTGATTTTTTATCTTAGAAAGAACTGAAAAACTTCATTTCCAAGGTACCGTCCTTTTTTCGATAATTGAATCTGATTTTCAGTAACGATGATCCATTCACGATTTTTTAATTCTTTCAATTCCTCTTTAAATAATTCGACAGGATTTTCACCAAATTTCTCGATAAAGCGAGAAATGGCTACGCCTGCTGTTTTTCTTAGACCTAAAAACATTTCTTCTTCAATCTGCTCAGTCCGTGTAACATGGCTTTCTTCGAGTATAGGCAATCTCCCCATCTTCAATGAGTCCATATACTTTTTTAATGGTCCATGATTGGAAATACGTTTGCCATTAACATACCCATGTGCTCCAGCACCAAATCCGTAATACCACTCATTATTCCAATAAGTTAGATTATGTTTGCTCTCAAATCCTGGTTTAGAGAAGTTACTGATTTCATATTGGTTGAAACCATGTTTATCCATCTCTTCCATTAATATTTTGAACATTTCTGTTTCTGTGTCTTCTCCTGGAGATTGGAGCTTTCCTTTTCTCATCAAGTTATAGAATACGGTTTTGGGCTCGATAATAAGAGAATAACCAGAATAGTGGTCAATATCTAACGTGAAAGAAGTCTCTAATGTTTCTCTGAAATCAGACACTGTTTGTCCAGGCAAGCTATAGATTAAATCAATGCTAATATTTTCGAAGCCTATTTTTTTTGCAGCTTCAACAGATTGAAAAACATCTTTTGCTCGATGCACCCTGCCAATTTTCTTAAGCAGTTCTTCATTAAAAGTCTGTACCCCGAAGCTAATTCTATTAACTCCTGCTTCGTAAAGAATACGAAGTTTTTCTTCTGAGAGGTCACCGGGATTTGCCTCAAACGTAAACTCCGTTTGTTCGTTGTATGGCAGGCGGTCTTTTATGATTCGGCAAAGCATATCAAGCTGCTGTTCATTTAATGCAGTTGGCGTGCCTCCCCCGACAAAAATGGAATTTAATTGGACGGCAGGGGAATCAATTAATGTTAGCTCCATTTCTTTATTTAATGAATTAAGATACTCATCAACAGGCTGCCCTTCGAGAAACACTTTATTAAAATCACAATAGTGGCAAATATGCTCACAGAAAGGGATATGAATATAGGCTGCTTTTATCATTATTAACACACCCTTATTATTTATTTCATTAAAAAAGAGGCCGGAGCTGCTTTTATTTTGACAGCATTTCCAACCTCCTTTTATAGAATCTATCTATTTTACTTCTTTTTGTTGGTATCGTCCATTTTCAAAACAGCCATGAAAGCTTCTTGAGGAACTTCTACCGATCCTACTTGCTTCATGCGTTTCTTACCTTCTTTTTGCTTTTCCAGCAGCTTACGTTTACGGGAAATGTCTCCACCGTAACACTTCGCTAATACATTTTTCCCCATTGACTTAATGGTTGAACGAGCAATTATCTTCTGGCCAATTGCCGCTTGGACTGGAACCTCGAATTGCTGGCGTGGAATAAGTTCCTTAAGTTTTTCTACAATTATCTTTCCACGGTCATAAGAGAAATCTTTATGGACGATAAAGCTCAATGCATCTACTTTTTCTCCGTTTAAAAGGATATCCATTTTAACGAGCTTGGATGGCTTATAACCAATTAACTCATAGTCAAACGAAGCATATCCTTTTGTGTTTGATTTAAGCTGATCAAAGAAATCATACACAATTTCAGATAATGGAATTTCATAAGTAATATTAACACGAGTCTCATCCATATACTGCATATTAATAAAGATTCCGCGTTTTTCTTGGCAAAGCTCCATAATCGCTCCAACATAGTCATTTGGCGCCATCATGGTTGCTTTTACATATGGCTCCTCAACGCGTTCAATTTTTTGCGGATCTGGCATTTTGGATGGGTTATCAATTTTAATATTGGAGCCATCTGTCAAAATGACATCATATATTACACTTGGTGCTGTTGTAATTAAATCGATTTTGAATTCACGCTCGATACGCTCTTGGATAATCTCCATATGAAGGAGTCCTAAAAATCCGCAGCGGAAGCCGAACCCGAGAGCCTGAGATGTTTCGGGCTCGAATTGTAAAGCCGAGTCATTAAGTTCAAGTTTCTCTAAAGCTTCACGAAGATCATTAAATTTGGCACTGTCGATTGGATATAATCCGCAAAAAACCATCGGATTCAATTTACGGTATCCAGGAAGAGGCTCGGTTGCGCCATTTTTTGCATTTGTAATGGTATCACCCACACGAGTATCGCCAACATTTTTGATTGCTGCGGTTAAGAACCCTACATCCCCAACAGTCAGCTCTTCACGGACTTGTGCTTTTGGGGAAAAGACACCAACTTCAACTACATCGAATTCCTTGCCAGTTGCCATCATTTTAATTTTGTCCCCAGCTTTTACTGTTCCTTCGACTACTCGGATATAAGCTACAACTCCACGGTAAGCATCGAATAACGAGTCAAAAATAAGTGCTTTTAGAGGGGCGTCCGGATCTCCTGTTGGTGCAGGAACCTTTTCTACGATCTGTTCTAAAATGTCCTCAATACCGATGCCAGCTTTAGCGGAAGCAAGAACAGCCTCAGAAGCATCAAGACCGATTACTTCTTCTATTTCATTCCTTACACGCTCTGGGTCAGCACTAGGAAGGTCTATTTTATTAATGACCGGCACAATTTCTAAATCATTATCAATTGCTAAATACACGTTTGCTAGTGTCTGTGCTTCAATCCCTTGTGCTGCATCGACAACTAGAATGGCACCCTCACATGCAGCCAAACTGCGGGACACTTCATAAGTGAAGTCGACGTGCCCTGGGGTATCGATTAAATGAAAGGTGTAAGTTTCTCCATCTTTCGCATTATATTTTAATTGAACTGAATTTAGCTTTATTGTAATGCCTCGTTCTCTTTCTAAATCCATAGAATCTAGCAGCTGATCCTTCATTTCTCTTGACGTTAAAGTATTCGTCTTTTCTAATATTCGGTCAGCTAAAGTGGATTTTCCATGATCGATATGAGCGATAATAGAAAAATTCCGTATCTTTGATTGTCTATTAAGTCTATCTTCTCTGTTCATTATTTCACTCCTACATAGAAAAACGCATGCGCTCTTTGCGCCAGTGTAAAACATCTAATAAAAAATATCTTCCTTTTAACGCACAAAATATGCACTATTTTTAGATTATAGCAGTCCGTTTATGAAGATTCAATGCCAGTGGCTGATTAATATACGATGAAACAAAAAATTAGTTTCACTTCGGATGTATTCTAGTATAAAACAAAAACGGCTGCATCGATGCAGCCGCATTATTTTTCTCTTATTAAATCAGTTATGAAATGCACCACGGTTTCAGTCATAGTGGAAATGCCTTCAGATAGCTTCTTTCCCATTGTTGAAAAAAAGTTATAGGCTTTCATTTCCTCCAGCTTCGCTTTTTTCTGCTCGAGGTCATGACTTGAAACATCATTGCCTAAAATGGATGCTTGCAGACCTCCACTGTCATTCTCCTGTAAGGTGAATGCTCCTTTGAAATTTGCATCATTATAGCCTTTCATCTTTGTTATCCCTTCACTAGCCTGCTGCATGCTAAATAATACAACAATAAACATGAGTATTGTAAGAAAAAAGGTCTTCAACATAAACCATTTCATAACTGATCACCTATCTATACTATTTCTTTTCAGACTGTTCTTGTACAGGATTACTAACACTTTCCGCTTGCCAATAAAATTCGCTAAATACGTCTGCTAGTGCCTCTGCCGACCGATTTAATTCTTCAAATGTGTTATCAACACCACCAAATTCAATTAATATGGCATTTTCTGATAAATCCTGATTATATATACCGTTATTGCCCGATCCTTGCTGAGGCAGAACCCCCCTGCTTAAACCTTTGTATTTTTCCTCGAGGCTTTTATGCAATTCATTGGCTAAACGTGCATTCTTTTCATAATTCGGATGCTCTGTTCCAATGACGAAGGCTAGCTTTGCATATGGTTTTCCATTAATCTCTTTCGTTGTATCCTTTTTTCTATGGGAATCCCGATGAATATCAATTAAATAAGTCAAATTTCGGTCGTTACTCGTTGCTGCTTGAACAACTGATCTAGACTCTTGATAGGATCGCCAATAATCCCATCCTTTTTCATTCAGCTTTGCTTGTATATCCGTCTTTTCAACCGTTGTCCCGATCCCTTTCCGCTCCAGTTCTTCCTTTAGCTTATCGCCAATTTTAGTAACATTTAATTGGGAATGATGGGCAAAATCGGGATTAGCCACATCCTTTAAATACGGAAGAAAAGATTCCGTATTATGGGAAAAATATAAATAAACGACTTTTCTATCACCTGTAGTGTTTATCGATGGTTCCGCTGTTTTTTCTCCGCTTGGCTTCTCTAAATCCTCGATATTCTGAAGTGTAGCTTGCTGTTCAGCCCTAAGGAGCTCAATGGGCGGGGCGGATTCAAATGGCATATTCGTATAATTCGTGCCCTCACCTGCGACTAAAATTTCCTTGTCATATATAGAGAAATAGGGTAATTCCCTTCCCAATAAACTTCTTGGATCATCTAAATTGATATTAGTAGAAAGTTTAAATAACATGTTCATGATGGTTGGGGAGCCCGTCTGATCGTCCAAGCTTTGCATAAAATGATGGTTTTCCCAACCAAGGAAATGATAGAGCATTTCTCCAGTTATTTTATTAGCAGCCGTATTTACAGATGATGAGCTGATTCTATATTCGGGTTTTAACACAGTTAAAACACCGCTCAGTGAAAAAATCATAAATAAGAACAGCAGAAAACCGCCAAATATTTTTAGTAAGCTTGTCCCTTGTATAAACACAGCAATTCCGTTCGTTTTAATAGGTTTCATTCTTCCACCTCTCTTTGCTAGTCTAGTAATTCATATGACTTCGCTAGAAAGGATAGAACAGAAAATATTTACCTTGTATAAAAACCTGCATTTTCTTGGTCAACATTTTGATGTAATGCCGCGTTTAGCCCATTGGCAAGAAGATTTGCCATATCCTCAATAAAAATATCTACTTCTTTCGGTGTTACCATTAGGTTATGTCCAATCGGAGAGAGGACTTCATATATTAGTTTTCTCTTCTCCTCATCAGGCAGTGTTCCAATCATACCAAGGAAGGTTTTTCTATGGTGTTCTTCTGGCAGGTCTTCTTCAGTCAGCTTTCTGCGTTCGCCAAAGCTCATTCCTGCAGGAGCCAACGATCTTGAAGGTCTGTCCCCTTCTCTCATTTCTTTCCCGAAGTGTTTTAGTATATAGTCGATCGTATCACTTGTGATAGATACAGCGTCAACAACAGTTGGAACGCCAATGGCAATGACAGGAATCCCTAATGATTCCTGGCTAATTTCTTTTCGCTTATTTCCAACGCCTGAACCAGGGTGAATTCCAGTGTCTGAAATTTGAATGGTCGAATTTACTCTTTCTAATGAACGAGAGGCAAGTGCATCAATGACAATCACAAAATCTGGTTTTGTTTTATCAACAATTCCAAAGATGATATCACTAGTTTCAATACCTGTTAGCCCCATAACTCCAGGAGCAATAGCACTGACAGGACGATAGCCCTCTTCAACACTTTCAGGCTGTAATTGATAGAGATGTCGCGTGACAAGAAGGTTTTCACACACTTGCGGTCCAAGAGCATCAGGAGTTACATTCCAATTCCCCAGTCCGACAACTAAACAGGAGGCATCCGCTTTAATACCTAGCTGCTTCAAAAACTGAGCAAGCTCAGAGGCAAATATTTTGACAACTTTTTTTTGCATTGGTGTATCTTGCTGGCGAATGCCTATTGCTTCTAGTGTTAAATATTTTCCTTCTTTTTTCCCTAAAGATTTGGCTCCTTCTTTTGTCACTTCAACATATGATACTTTAATATCATCCTCTTCTTTTTCTTTAATGATAACCCCTTCAATATGCGAAAGATTTTCTTCCTCTTGAATATGTTTATCGCGATCCGCTATGACCATTTCCCGTGCTTCAATAGCCAAATCTGTTCTAATCGAATATTTACTCAAATCCATTGACTTTTCCATATTGAATCCCCCTCGCATCTTTTGCTATAAGTTAGACTATTTACTATTCTTTCCTTTTCTTAGCAAAACATTCAGTAAAACTCCTAACTTAAGTTGTCCGAAATTAGGAAAAACTAAGGGAGAGTATTGCAAAATTCCAGCGTGTTTGATAAAATATCACTTGTTCTTAATATTAAATTGTTAATGAATGTTTATGTCGAGTTATAATATAATCTCGATGCTGCCCTCAGGAGGTGAATGGAATGCCAAATATTAAATCTGCTATTAAGCGTGTGAAAACGAACGCATCTAAAAACGCTCAAAACGCTACTGTTAAATCTGCTATGCGTACAGCTGTTAAGAAGGTTGATGCTGCTATCGTTCTTAACGATGCTGCTGCTGCGAAAGAAACTTTCGTTGATGCTGCTCGTAAATTAGACAAAGCTGCTTCTAAAGGTCTTATCCACAAAAACGCTGCTGCTCGTAAAAAGTCTCGTTTAATGAAAAAAATGAACACTTTAAACGCGTAAGCTTGCTTTGGCTATCTTCCTAAAGATAGCCTTTTTATTTTGCAAAAAAACGACCAATTAGGTCGTTTTAATTTTGTTTACTATGTAGGCGAAACAGAAACATCTCTATTAGCAATTCTTTATTCATACCGCCTGTCTTCATTTGAAAATCGGCATCTGCTAATAATTTCATTATTTGTGCTAGCTCTTTTTCATCAAAAGCTTGAGCCTGTCCTGCAGCTAGCTTAACGCGGAAAGGATGGACCTTTAAGGCCCCTGCAATCTGCTGTTGGCCATATCCTCTTCTAGCTAGCTCCTTTACTTGATAAATCAGCCTAAATTGTCCAGTAATAACAGATAAAATTTTGATCGGCTCTTCATTTTGCTTAAGCAGATCATAATAGATCCGTAAAGCCTCCTCAATTTTCCGTTGCACAATCTTATCTACCAGTGCAAATATATTTTGCTCTAAAGAACGAGAAACCAATCTTTCAACTAATTGGAGATCAATTCTGTTGCCCGCACCTGAATATAGTGCAAGCTTATCCATTTCACTCGTTAGTAAAAACAAATTTGTACCTGCAAGAGTTAGCATGTATTCGACTGCCTGATCTTCTATTTCAACACCATTATAAGCAGCACGTTTTCTAATCCATCCTTTTAACTCCGCTTCATTCAGCTTTTTGGCCTCCAAAACCGCTGCACTTCTTTTTAATTCCTTCGTAAGCTTTTTCCGTTCATCTAATTTTTCATAAGGAGCAATAAAAACAACAATGGAATATGGAGATGGTGCTTTTATATAAGCCTCCAGCTTTGCTAAATTATGCTCCACTTTTTCTTTTGTTTTCTCAGATGTCAGAAAAACAGGATTATGTAAAAAAATGAGTCTCTTTTCACCTATAAAAGGCAGTGTCTCCGCATCTTCAAGTGCAGCATCAATCGGTGTTTCTTCTAAATCATAGGAGGAAAGGTTAAAATCCATGTCGGCCTCAGTAAGGATATTGGAAATTAATAACTGCTTTGTTTCATTAATAAGAAATGATTCCGCTCCGTATAATAGAAAAATCGGAGAAAGATTTTTTGCTTTAATTTGCTTCCATAATTCAAAAACCACTGTCTTTCTCTCCGTTCTCATTGGGATATCTTTATCCTAATGAACCTTGTCCAATTTGACAAGTAACAAAGTGTACACAAATGTCCTAGTTGCTCAAACTTTACCATTCATTTTTCAGACCAATTGTAAAGGCAATAAGGAATTGACACGAACCGATCTTGTGCCAATTCCCTCATCTATAATGAACGTCGGAACATGAGGCCTAGGATACTCAAGCCACGACGGTGCATCACTGTATCATTATTGTGACCATTCAAGTTTAACTTATTTGTGACAACTCTTGTCACTAGAGGAAATGCTGTTAGAGGAAAGCTAGATTTTTTCTTCGCTTTAGCTTATACTATAATGGAAATAGGAGGGGTAGACTGTGAATGAATTTGAAAAAGACGTCCAGTATAAACGCAATGATGCTATTGACTCTGGAGTAGGATTTATCGTATCTTTCGGTTTCTTTGCAACGTTATTTATTATTGCAACAGTCGTTAAAGTAGTAGGCTCTTAATGACTACATAGGAAATTTTGGAGGCTGCAAATAGCAGTCTCTTTTTCAATTCCTGATTTATTTACTACATCTTATGGCATCTGCGTAGAAAAGGTTCCTAGGTCTCCTTTAAAATAATAAGTAATGGCTCCATTTAGATCTGTCCGTAATACTTTAATACTTCTTTCATCTAAGCTATTTACTATTTCTTTATTTGGGTGGCCGTAACGATTGTTCCTGCCAGCAGAAATAACGGCAAGCTTTGGTTCTATTCGATTTAAGAACGAACTGGAGGTAGATGATTTACTGCCGTGGTGACCAACCTTTAATACATCAATTTTTAAATTATGATAACGGCTAATTAATTTTTCTTCCCCGCTCTCCTCCAAATCCCCTGTAAACAGCCATGTTAATCCCCCGATTTTTGTAAACAAAACAATGGAACCATTATTTCTTTCTGACTCCATTTCCGGTTGAGGAGATAAAACTTGAAAATTAACCTTACCTTCCGTCCAGTTATCACCCGATTTTGTAAAATAGTAGGGAATCTTTTTGTTTTTAGCTTTTAATAGGATCACTTTTTCAAGCTCTGAAAGCTCCTCGCTTTTTGGTAAAATAATATTCTTCACTTTCATTTCTTCTATTATTGCAGGAGCGCCTCCTATATGATCTGTATCCCCATGCGTTAAAATAAGCTTATGGATTGTCCTAATTCCCTTGCTCTTTAAATAAGGTACGACCACATCCTTACCAACCTCATATTGATTCTTTCTTAACTTCCACTCCTCTGTATGGAACCTTAATGTACCTCCAGTATCAATTAGGTAGTTCCCCTGACTGTGAGGAAGTCTTATGAAGATGCTTTCCCCCTGCCCAACATCAATAAAGGTAATCTCTCCGTATGGAGATAGAAAATTTACAGAACCATGCAGTAATAATAAGAGGGTCGGCAGGATTAGAATGATCAGAGACTTTTTTATCCCCCTCATTTTCTCCCATAAGGAAAAGTAACAGGGGAAGATGATCAAATAAAGAAACAAAATGATGAAATGAGGCCTTCCTAAAGCAATCGTTGCAAATGGCAATTGAGCTAGCCCCCCAGCAATACTATCCATCCAATAAATAATAAAATTCATTAAATTCACGAGAAAGCTAATGTTCCCGCCAAATAAAAGATGTAAGAGGAAGATGATAAATAAGGCAGGCAATATGAATAATGAAAATAGAGGTACAAACAGAATATTAGCTAGTACAGAGATGAATGAAACTTCAAAAAAATAGTAAAACATGATTGGGGTAGCCGCCAGCTGGCAAATGAAAGAAGTGGCAAATAATAATGAAATCGGATTAGAAAATCGTTTTAAGATAATGGGGGCGGATAATATTAGGGAAAAGCTTACGCCAAAGGATAACTGAAACCCAACATTATAAATAACATAAGGAGAAAAAAAGGTATATAAGATGAAGACAATGCCTATTACATCAATGGTTAAAAGTGAAAAGTTCCTTCCCCATTTTTGTAGAGCTAAAAATATGATCATCATAAAAACAGCACGAATGACAGAAGGGGAAGCACCTGTAATAAGGGCGTAGCATGGCAATAATATAAGCAAGGTAGATGTCATTTTCTCTTTTGGCATCCCTGCCCGTATGCCAAGAAAGAAAATCATCCCAAAAAGCATTCCAACATGAAGACCCGATATGGCTAATAAATGAACGATCCCGAGCTTTTGATAGGCGGTTAGGACGTCTTCTTCAATATAATTTCGATCTCCAAACAGCAGAGCAATAGCTAGGGGCGCTGTGTCCTTTGGAAAATAATTATGTATATATTCAATCCCATTTTCTCTAAGTGTACGGAAAAAAGATAGTGGTGTTTCCTTCTGAGGCATACATTTGGAGGGTGTTAAGTAATCTGCTTTTAATATCCAATAAGTATGATTTCGGTAAAGATACTCCTTATAATCAAAAGCATATTGGTTTGTTGAGGAGTATGGCATTTCTAATGAACCTCTGATTGAACAAGCCATCCCTGTTTTTAACCATTTTAGTATATCAGCTTTTTCTTTTTCAGTTTTTATTTTATACGTAAAAATTAGCCTTTCATTATGTTTTAATTCTTTGGCTGTTCCAGTAAATGTATCTCCATCTACCTTTAGATTTTCCTGCAGGTAAACAATAAAATTTGTTTCACCTTGAACTAAACGGCTGAAATTTTCTCTTTCGATCATTTCACTTCGCAAAAAAAATATGGTAAAAAAAAACACTTACTGCAAGAAGCTGCCTCTTTGAAAAATTTTTCTTTTTATAGAGAAATATTAACAGAAATAATAGAGTCATACAGATAAAAACATTGATAAAGCTTGCTAACATTCCCATCAGCGAGGCAACGGTGAAATAAATCCATTTGCCTTTCATTTTATCCTTACTCCTTTATCCATTTGTTTCATTGTTCATTCCCTTAAATGGTTAAAGGCATAGGTAAAACCCTACACCTTTTAATTCGATACTTCCTCTTAAGGAAGATGAACCACTTCAACGTTTTTCAAAAAGTATTCATTATATTTATTAGGATAAGCGTGTCGATAAACAATTTTACTAATACCGGATTGAGCAATTGTCTTAGCGCAATTTTCACATGGCTCATGAGTCACATAGGCAGTAGCCCCTTTTAATAAACTCCTATCAGCATGCAGAACCGCATTAAGCTCAGAATGAAGAGTTCGAATACATCTTCCCTGATCATTTATTAGGCAGCCTATATCTTCACAATGGTCATGACCATGAATGGATCCATTGTAGCCAGTCGATACAATATGCTTATCCTTAACAATTACACAGCCCACATGTAATCTTGGGCATGTCGAACGGGATCCCACCTCAGTTGCAATATCTAAAAAATATTCATCCCAGCTTTTTCTTCCCACTTTCTCTACTCCTTACAATAAATTTTACGAACCTTTCAAAGACTTTTTCTTATAAGCCAAGTTTAAGCCTCATGTCAAAATGGGTCAATATTGTTTTCTATTTTACTTTAATACTCTCTCTCAATTTCTCAAAGGTTTTTTCCCCAATTCCACTGATGGATTTTAAATCTTCAATCGCTTTAAATGGACCATTTGTCTCGCGAAACTCAATAATAGCCGCGGCTTTGGCAGGCCCTATTCCTGTCAGGGTTTGTAATTCAGCTTCATTGGCTGTATTAAGATTAACCTTTCCATCATTTTTTGCCTGACTTGCTCCTTGGGACCCTCCCCCTCTTAAAGCCTCAACAGCTTCCTCAGATTCCTCACCCATTTTCGGTACATAAATAACCATCTCATCCTCAACCCTCATAGCAAAGTTTATTTTTGCTTCGTCCGCTGATTCAATTAATCCACCAGCCTTGTTAATGATGTCGATGACTCGGTCATTGCTTTTGGCTTCATATACTCCAGGCTTTTCTACTGCTCCCTTTACATCAACATAAAGGGTCTCATCGATTATTGCCTCCTCCAGATTTTCAGCACTTATTTGCTCACTTGATAGAATGAGTTCATGTTCTTCAAAGACCGTACTTTGATCCTGCACTGGCTGATAAATAAAATAAAAGGCTGCAATACAAGCAGCTAAACCTGTAATAATGTAAATTTTGTGCTCTTTAATCAAGTGTAACAACTATATCATCCTTTCATATTTAGCATATTCTATTAAGGAATTTCATAATGTATAGGAGAAAGCTCGCTTGTGAAGGAGGGAAGGACATTGAAAATTGGAATGATTGGTACTGGTAATATGGGAAGAATACTAACAGAAGCTTTAATTGATGGGAAAGCCGTTTCCCCTTCTTCCATAACAATAACCAATCGAACTTTAACAAAAGCTTTGGAAATAAAGGAGAATTATCAAGAAATAAATGTTGCATCAACTGGGAAGGATGTGGCGGAGAAATCCTCGCTCATCTTTATTTGTGTTAAGCCACATGATGTTCACAACGTCATTAAAGATATTACCCCGTTTCTAACGAAAGAAAAATGTATCGTTTCGATCACGAGTCCAATTAGTGTTGATCAGCTAGAAAATATCGCAACTTGTTCCGTTGCAAGAGTCATACCAAGTATTACAAATCGAGCACTTTCAGGTGTTTCTTTATTATCATTTGGAAAGAACTGCAAGGATGAGTGGAAATCAATTATTAAAAAGATGTTTGGCGATATTTCCAGGATTGTTGAAATTGAAGAAAACATTACGAGAGTGGCTTCTGACATTGTTAGCTGTGGACCAGCATTTTTCAGCTATTTAACACAAAGGTTTATCATGGCAGCAGTAAATGAGACAGAAATTGACCAGCAAACCGCTACAACACTTGCTGAAAATATGTTAATTGGTATGGGAGATCTAATGAAAAAAGGATACTATACTTTGCCAACGCTGCAAGAAAAGGTTTGTGTAAAGGGAGGCATCACAGGGGAAGGAATCAAGGTGCTCGAAAAAGAATTAGGTGATGTGTTTGAAAAAGTATTCCAGGCGACACATGCAAAGTTTGACGAGGATATTAAACAGGTAAAAGAACACTATACTCTCAATATTTAATTATTCTTTATATAATTAAAAAATCCTTCCTATGTAAGAAATAAATTTTTTATAAATTAAAGAGCCAGCTGCATAAGCTGGCTCTTATACTAGTTTCTAGAGGCTTTTCTGCAAATAAAAAAGATTCGTTCAGATTGATCTTGTGGAGGAATATTTTCAAAATCAGCAGTAACTTCAAGGAGTTCAAAGCCTGTTTCCTGAAGCCAATTCTCATATACATCAATGGGATAAGTCCTCTGATAATGGATTTCATCATAACGAGCATACATGCCTGTCTCATTGTCTAAAACAAAAAAACTTAGATCATGCTCTACACTGAAAGGATATTCACCTTCAAAGCAATGCCAAATAAAGCTTATCTCCTCGTCATTCGCAGTAAAGGTTTGATCCGTAAATATTTCCATGATTTTATGAAGTGAGTGTACATCAAAGATAAAGAGACCATTACTAGACAAATGCTGATAGACACGTTGAAATGTCGCAACAACCTCTTTTTCTTCCTGTAAATAATTTATCGAATCACAAAAAATGCCAATAATGTCAAAATTACCTAAACCATCGAGTTCAGCCATGTTTTGCTGATAAAATTCCATGGCAAATCCTTTTTCATCAGCTTTTGCCTGTGCGACTGTTAGCATATCCTCGGATAGATCTACGCCCGTCACTTGAAATCCTATCTCAGATAACTTCACAGAAAGTTCCGCTGTCCCACAGCCTAGATCAAGTAGTTTTTTTCCATTTACTTCATAATTCTTTGCCTTCTCTAATACTAATTCTGCCCATTTATCATAAGGGACATCTTTCATGAGCTGATCATAAAGATAGGCAAACTTTCCATAGCTCATTGATTCAGCTCACTTTGCACATTTTCAATTGGTGCATCGCCCCATAATCGTTCCAGATTATAATAGCTTCTTTCATCACGGTGGAAAATATGTGCAACAACATCCCCTAAATCTACGAGGATCCATCTTGCTTCATCAAAGCCCTCAATTCTTTTAACTGTATATTCCTTTTCCTCTGCCTTTTCCTTCATTTCACGTGCAATTGCCTGCACCTGCTTATCAGAATTTCCATGGCAGATAAGAAAGTAATCAGCAATTAAAGAAATACCCTTCATATTTAAAACAATAATATCCTCTGCTCTTTTATCATCAGCAGCCTTAACAGCGGTTAGTAGCAATTCTTTTTCTTTCATTCAATCAGTCCTCCCGATCTCATAATTAAGTCATTATATGTGTTAAATGTAGCAGGAAAAACCGGCTGTTCTTTTTTCATTAAAAAAAAGATCGTATTTTGAATTGATTTTATTAAAGCTTTTTCCAGGCTTTCCTTTGCTATTTCACGAACTTCATCAACCCCGGGAAAATGTCTTCCAGGCTCGATATAATCAGCCAAATAAATTACTTTTTCAAGTATGGTCATATTAATTCGTCCTGATGTATGGTATCTGATGGCGTCTAAAATTTCAACATCATCTATTCCAACTTCATTTTGCACTAGAAATGCCCCAACTGGCGCATGCCAAAGTTCACTATTGTATAGAAGAAGCTCTTTCGGCATTCCTTCATCGATAATGATTTGTTGCATTTCCTCTTTTGGTCTAAATTTAGCATAATCATGGAAAATAGCAGCAAGCTCTGCATTTTTCACATTAGCACCATACTTTTCAGCTAAGACCAAGGCCGTTTCCATTACTCCAATCGTATGATGGTAACGATGGTCCGTTAATTGTTTCTTAACTATTTGTAAAGCAGATTCACGATCCATATAATTGATTCTCCTTAATATAATTCCTGACTGAATCGGGAACGAGATATCGAATCGTCTTATTTTCCAGCAGTCGATTCCGGATTTGACTGGATGAAATCTCCACGTCCGGAACCTCTGCATATAATATTGGATAATGGCTTTCATTACTATAAGATGGTCTATTTACGCCTATAAATTGAACCATCTTAACCAACTCATCAATATTCCGCCATTTTGGCAAGTACTCAACCATATCAGCACCAATAATAAAATAAAATTCCTTATCAGGATGCTTTCTTGTAAGAATCTTCATGGATTCATATGTATAGGAGGGACCTGATCTTTCAAGCTCTAATAGCTCTATTTTAAAATTAGGATGCCCACTAATTGCAAGCTGTAATAATTTTTTCCTATCTGCTTCTTTTATGGCATTAGATTTTTTTTTATGGGGAGGCTCCTGATTCGGCATAAACCAAATTTCATCTAAGTCATAAACATTCAACACTTCATTTGCAATAATTAAATGTCCCAGATGTGGCGGATCAAAGGTCCCTCCTAGTATGCCGATTCTAATCATGTGAATTCCTCCCAACATTCTTTCATGCTTAACGAAAAGAATTAAGGTAAATTGATTTGCTTATTTTCACGTGATTCTTTATAAAGCACGATTGTACTTCCAATAATTTGGACAAGCTCTGCTCTCGTTCCTTTTACTAATTGTTCAGCAACGATGTCCTTATCCTCTTCACAATTTTGCAGAACGGATATTTTCATTAATTCGCGTGCTTCAAGAGCCTCATCTACTTGTTTAATCATATTTTCATTTACGCCACCCTTACCAACTTGAAAAATCGGATTTAGGTGATGTGCTTTAGAACGCAAAAAGCGTTTCTGTTTTCCTGTTAACATTTTGTTATCCTCCTAGTTGTGAAAGAACGATATCTCTCATACGATTCGTATCTGGGAAAATCCCTGTCCATTTTTCAAATGCAAGTGCACCTTGGTACACAAACATATTTAAGCCATTTTGAATTGTTGCACCTTTGCTTTTTGCTTCTTCTAGAAATCTTGTTTCTAATGGATTATAGATGATATCGCTTGCTAATGCTCCAGCTTTCAAATTATGTAACGAAAGCGGTAAATCTTGAACTTTTGGCGCCATACCTGCAGGTGTTGTCTGAATAACTAGATCATATAATCCAAGATTTTCTTCCGCACTTTTTATATCATACACATTGGAATCGACTGAATATGGACAATCATTCTTAATTACCTCTGCCTTTAATACTGTCCGATTACAAATATCCAGCTTTTCAACTCCAGCCTCCGCAATTGTGAAATAAATAGCTCTTGCTGCACCACCAGCACCGATAACCAATACTTTTTTATCCTTCAAATTTGGCATTTCCTTATGCAGCCCTTTAACATAGCCGCTGCCATCAGTATTATAGCCAATCAGTTTGCCGTCCTGATTCACAACTGTGTTTACAGCTCCAATTGATTGTGCAAGTGGATCAAGTACGTCAAGCAATGGAATAATCGTTTCCTTATGTGGAACAGTCACATTAAACCCTGAAATCCCGATGGCTTTTAACCCCTTTATAGCATCTGCTAAATCCTCTCTCTTGACGTGAAGAGGATGGTAATGGGCATCTATACGATAGGCTTGAAATAAATCATTATGCATGGCAGGTGACATGGAATGGGCAATCGGATCCCCTATAACGGCAAAAAACTTTTTCACAATTTCTCTCCCCTTTAAATACGATTGCCAGAATTTATATTAATGATTTTCTTAATAAGGCATGAACACCCTTTGGAACATATGCAGCTACCTTTGCCCCAGGTTCATTGACTGTAATCCAGCCAAGACCTGAAAAAACTATATCCGTTTTTCCTTCTTTAATTGTAAATTCATGTTTAACAAGTTCCGGGAAGCTGTCTATTTGTTCCATCCTAGGCGGCGTTAACATTTCACCAACATGGTTTTTGTATAATTCATCTGCATTTTCCAATTTTGTCCGGTGAAGATTTAAATCATTGGAGAAATGGCAAACAAAGGATCTGCGTCCGCCTGTTTTATAGTCAAAGCGCGCTAAGCCTCCAATAAAGAGGGTTTGCCCCTCATTCAGCTGAAAGACTGTCGGCTTTATTTCTTTTTTCGGCGTAATGATTTTTAAATCACGCTTATCAACATAATGAGCCATTTGGTGATGATTTATTATTCCTGGCGTATCAACAAGTGACTTCCCATCCGATAAGGGGATTTCAATGATATCAAGAGTTGTACCTGGAAAATGTGAGGTTGTGATCACATCACCTTCTCCTGTTACCTCTTTTAAAATTCGATTAATAAATGTTGATTTCCCAACATTCGTACAGCCAACAACATAAACATCTTTACCTTTTCGATATACATCAATTGCTTCAGCCACCTCAGAAATATTTTTCCCTTTAGCAGCACTTACTAGAAAAACATCTTCTGGCTTAAGGCCTAGCTCTTTTGCTTCTTGCTTCATCCAATTAATTAACTTATTGTGTTTAACCGATTTTGGCAGCAAATCGACTTTATTCCCTACAAGCAGGATTTTATTTTTTCCGACAAACCTATGCAGTCCCGGCAGCCAGCTCCCGTTAAAGTCGAATATATCAATGATTTTCACAATCAAAGAATCACTTTTACCTAGTTCATTTAAAATTTTCAGAAAGTCATCATCCGTTAAATCAACATCCTGCACTTCATTATAATGTTTTAAGCGAAAACAGCGCTGACAAATAATCGCTTCCTTTTCCAGCGCTGATAAAGGTGCATAACCAATTGCGGCTGGATCTTCAGTTTGAATCTTCACACCGCAGCCTATACAAATATATTGTTCACTCACAAATTAATCCTCCCACTGAATCATGCCTTTTTTCCTAAACCAATTTAAGATTAATCTCTCCACTTTACGATTGAACCGAGTAATAAAACCATCAGTCTGCGCAACTGGAACAACAAGAATGGTCCGAAATCCGCTTCGGTTACCGCCCAAAACATCAGTTAATAATTGATCGCCAATAACGACTGTTTCCTCTTTCTTAAGACCCATTTCTAGTAATGCTCTATTAAAAGCCCGTCCTAAAGGTTTTCGAGCCAATGGGATAAAGGGGATGTTAAGCGGCTCAGAAAAAGCCCTAACCCGATTATCATTATTATTTGATACGATCGTAATCATGACATTACTATTTTTCATTTCTTCAAACCAATTTATCAACTTTGGTGTAGCATTCGGTCGATCCCATTCGACAAGGGTGTTATCTAAATCAGTAATAATTCCTTTTATGCCGTATTCCTTCAACTTTTCAGGGGTAATCTCAAATATACTTCTAACATGCTGATCCGGTAAAAATTGCTTCAACACGATATATAACACCTCTATTTACTTCTTTATTATAAAACGAAAAAGAAAAGTAATAATTTGTACTCATCATAAACAATTTTATTCTCTCTTTCAAACATAGGCTTAATCTGAGCTAATTAAGAAATTTTTCGACATTTTTTTCTCAAGAAATTTCTGTGGATAACTTTATTCACATTAAGCACACTCATTTATATGACTTCCCACCTTTTACTAACAACTTAACCACAGGTTATCCACTAAGTATTGTGGATAACAGAACGGTTGTTCTAAAGAAAAAAGTTTGCTAGAGTATGATTACAACATAAATCTTACATTATATGTATGAAGTCAATTATATAGAATTCTAAAATTAAAATTCATGGAGGTGAATGGACATGCGAAAGCTGTCAGACGAACTATTAATCGAATCCTATTATAAAGCAATCGAGTTAAAGTTAAGCTCAGACTTTATTAACCTAATAAAGACGGAAATTCACCGACGTTCATTGTCACATAAGATTAAAGTTTCATCCTAATGCAATGTTCCTTTTTAGTGGGGGTTACGGCTTTGTGAATTCACGATAAATATACCGGCCCCCGCAGAGCACCTTTTTTCCTCTTCCAAAACGTTATTTCTACTGTGTGATGTTCTTGTCATGATTAATATGGCCAACCCGCTCACCCACTTTTATGTCATATGGTGTTTTAATCGTTGACATTGGGGTAAAACTGTTTTTTTCGAATAAAAGGACAACCGTTGAGCCGAAGGAGAAATAAGCCATTTCATCACCCTTTGCCAATTGATCACCATTATGTATCACTTCTATTGAATTCACAAACATAGCCCCCACCTTAACAATTGAAAGCTTGCCGTTCATATGCTCTACTTCAGTTATGGTCCGATAATTTTTTGACAGTGCATCTTTTCCATATTTTAAACCATATTTATTAACTGGGTAGGATTTCTGACCCAATGTCCATTGGTCAAGAACACGGCCGGTAACAGGACTATGAATCCGATGATAATGACTAGGACTTAAATAGAAGATCATGTAGCAGCCATCCGTATATTTATCTAGCTTTTCATCATTCCCCATCATCTCTCTAATGGAATAATCCTTTTCTTTTACTGTAATAATATGTCCCGGCTTTATTAGGCCAATGTCTTCAATGACTGCATCAACCGGGCTCACAATGGAATAGGGATCTTGATCAATAAAACGTACTCCTTCTTTAAGAGACCTCGTAAAGAAATCATGCAAAGTGGGATATTCCGCTAATGTTTTCCCCATTTCATCCTGGTTAATTTGATAAGCTTTACAAAAAGATGGGACGAACAGGCGGCTTGTATTTGAACGAGCAAACCTTTTTAATAGTCCTGAAGTTATTTTGCCGTTCGTAAGCTCAATAAAAAGCCGATAAAGCGATTGTTTCATTCTTACACCCCCAATATACTCTTTACGGTCAGTACTAAAAAGATTAAAATTAAATATTATTAAATAAGAACAGTAACGTGCTTACTTGTGAATCTAAAGCACTTAGGACGACAACTAGACATATGATATCTTACCTAAAAAGGAGTGTGGTAAATGTTTTTAAATGATATTTTAGATCAAACCATAAAAAAACTAAAAGCACAAACTGCAAATGTTATCACCTTAGCGAATTTATCATTAGGCGGGTTTGCCATTATTTTTGCCTTAAAAGGTAATTTAAATTTAAGTTTGCTGCTCATTTTTGTCGCAGCACTTGCTGACCGGTTCGATGGAATGATTGCTAGAAAGCTTCAAATTGAATCGGAATTAGGGAAGCAATTAGATTCCATGAGTGATATTATATCATTTGGAGTTGCTCCTGCACTATTAATATATCAAGGAATTTTATTTGAATTCGGGGCCCCCGGTTCATTTTTCACCATTTTTTATATTGGCTGTGGAGCTTTCCGCTTAGCACGATTTAATATTAGTGAGAACAATGGATATTTTACTGGACTTCCAATTACGGCTGCAGGCTGTCTAATCACATTGAGCTATCTAATGATTCCTTATTTTCCTGGGCCATTCTTTTTATTTATAACGATTATCCTTTCATTTTTAATGGTCAGTCCCTTTAAATTGAAAAAGGTATAGTAGAATACCTATCGCTTGATACCTAACAGAATAAATGTTATCCCAAATAAACACCATGGAATAAAAATTTGACCCAAAAGAGTTGTTTATTAACAACCTTTTGGGTCAAATTTTTGTTATTCACTTATTCAAAGAAGAAAAATCCAACTGGGTTCATCCAAACCTGATCAATACCCTTTGCAGTTACAGATAAATGCTCAAGAGTTCTAATCGGTATAAGAGGAGCTTCTTCTAACTCAATTTCTTGCAACTCCGCATACAATTCCATTCGCTTTTCCTCATTTGGTTCTTTTCTTGCGTCCTCAATTAACTTATCAACTACTGGATTTTTATAAAAGGAAAAGTTACCGACCGGTCCTGCTGAAGAGCTATGAAATACATTGTATTGATTGTAATCAGCATCTCCAGTTGCATTACCCCATCCGCCAATAAACATTTCAGATTTCCCTTCAGAAAGTGTTTCAATATAAACTCCGTACTCTAATACTTGTATCTCTACTTCTACTCCAATACCTTTAAGTTGAGATTGAATAACTTCTGCTAAATTAATACGTTCTTTACGATCATCGGTTACAATCGTTGTTTTAAAACCGTTAGGAAAACCTGCTTCTTTTAATAAGTTTTTTGCCTGATTCACATCATATGGAAAATCTTTTAATCCATCGTGAAAGCCAATCACCTTTGGAGCCATTGCTGATGCTACTTTAGATCCGACACTATTGTATACACCCTTTATGATTGCGTCCTTTTCGATAGCATGTGCAATCGCTTGGCGTACTTTCACATCTGTAAATGGTTCCTTTTCTACATTGAATCCAATATATTCAACACCAAATCCTTCTGTACGAAGAACAGACATTGATGAAGAACCCTCCACTCTATTTAGCTCTGTTACCGGAAGTTGATCGGCTACATGTGCTTCTCCTGTTTCGACCATTGCGACTCTTGTCGATTCTTCAGGGACTACTTTATACGTAAGTTTTTCAAAAGAAGGTTTTGTTCCCCAATATTCTTCGTTGCGAAGAAGGACCATTTCTTGCCCCGGTTTCCAAGATTCGAACTTGAAAGGCCCTGTCCCAACCGCATTGATTGATAAGTCAACTCCTCCTTCATTAAATGCTTTAGGACTAATAATGGAGCCTTCACTGCTTGCTAACACAGACAATAATGCTGAAAATGGATTATTTAAATGAAGCACTGCCGTATAATCATCTTTAACCTCAACTTCCTTCAACATGGAAAAAACTACGGCTCTCGGTGAAGCAGTTTTTTCGTCTAGCAGGCGATCGAAAACCTGCTTAACAGCTTCAGCGTTAAAATCGCTTCCATCATGAAATTTTACATCTTTTCGTAACTTGAATTCCCAAGTTAAATCATCAATCTGACTCCATTCTTCTGCCAATGCTGGAATATAGTTCGAGTCCTTATCCCTTGATACAAGACTTTCATATACTTTCCCATAAACATAGTTTGCAGTAGGATTACTTGATATGAAGTGCGGATCAATATTTCCTGCGTCCGCTTTTCGTGCTACTATTAATTCATTAATCTCTTCCTTTTCAACCTTTTCTTTCCCATCCACATTCTCTTTTGTAGTGGAACATCCCACGAGACCATACATTAATACTAGTAATAATACGATTAATTTATATGGCTTTTGTACAATACTCATTTTTTTCCTCTCCTTTTCTACTTTTCTATCTTTTGTTGTTCACTGTCACTATTCAAAGCTGAAGAAAAAAGTTTCTCCGGACCAAGACTCTGATAATCCCTAACTATATAACTTGCTTTAAGTTTTGTGAAATAATCCTTCCCTTTTTTCTTCAATTCTGTAAAATCTACTCCCGGTATGGTTCTGTCCTTCATAACAGTTCTACCATTAATAATAGACATCTTAATATCACTTCCTGAAGCTGCAAGGCACATTGTTCTGAAAGGATCATCAATATTGCCAATGTGAAAACCTGACATATCTACAACGATAATATCTGCCTTTGCCCCAGGTGCAAGTCGTCCTAAATCAGGACGACCTAAAAAAGATGCTCCTCCAATTGTGGCTGCTCTAAAAATATCAGCAAAGGTAGAACCTTGTACTTTTTTTGAAGTTATGCGTGATAATATTGCCCCTGTACGGATATTTTGAAAAAAGTCTGGCGGAAACGCATCGGTACCTAGTGCAAGTGGTATTCCCATCCCCAAATAATTTGAAAATGATTCCATTGCAACACCATGCCTCCCCAACACTAGGGGACAATGAATTACTGTTACACCTGTTTCGTGTAAAAGCTTCAAATCACTGCCATATTTTTCTTCTTCTCCTACATACTCAGCTGTATAAATTGCGTGAGGTATTGCCGTATTCTTATCAAGGAAACCAATATCATACAGAAAACGAATTGGTGTTTTTTGATAACGACTTACAATTTCTTTATATTCGAATTCACCTTGGGCTGCATGAAGGCGTACCGGACATTTTAATTCTTTACTATACTTTTTTGTTTTAACAAGAATATCTTCAGATTGGGTTTCAATTCTTTCAGGTGCAAGCATCCCTCTTATCAGCCCGTTATAAGCACCATCGTACCGCCGAACAAATTCAACCGCTCGCTCCAAACCTGCTTGACCCTCGTCTTCATCAAATTCCACAGTTATCTCTCCATTTGGTGACACGACTCTAATTCCGGATTGATAGCTTGGTCCTAAATATACACGTAAACCTAACATTCCTGCATGATGAACCGCTGCTTCTAGTTCTTTATATGTCTCTGCCCACTTTTTGTAGAAAACAGATGTAATCGGCATTGCAGTTGTAACACCATTTAGTATTAGCTGGGAATATGCATAAAGAGACTTGAATGCCTCTTCTTCCTCCGACATAAACTCTTTTGGTCCAGCATCGTAATACTCTTTTGACCAAAGCAGATTTTTGCGTTTTTCTTCTTCTTGTTCAACATGAATGGAGTCATGATCAATATCACCAAGTGCATCAAGATCAATAAAGCCAGGGCTAATTACAGCTTCTCCAAAATCGATTGTTTCATCAACCTGCCCATTGAAACATTCTCCAACATACAAGATAGTGTCGTTTTCATAAACAATTTCTGCATTGGTTAAAATTGTATGATCATTACCATCGAAGGCAATTACGTATTTTGCCTTTAGTTTTTTCTTCATAAAATTTTTACCTCCATTTTCTGCTCAAACTCTTCCTTATTAAAACGCCTTTCATCCAAATATGCTCTTGCATGTCCCCAAAAATAAGAAGTTGGCTGCATAAAAGGTTCCAATCCTGCTCTTTTAACTGTTGCCCAAGCTTCTTCATTTGCTTCGTCTAGTACCTGCTTCTCATCCACCGTATTTACAATTCTATTTTCCATTACTACATTACCGTCTACAATTACAGTATCAACATCACTTCCTACTGCTTGGTATACAAGACGGTGAACATGCATGAAAGCCGGAGTTAAATGTGGCTGATTAAAATTAACAGTTATTACGTCTGCTTTTTTGCCTATCTCAAGTGAACCAATTTCATCGTCCCAACCTACACATTTTGCAGCATCGATGGTGACCATCTCCAATAGTTTTCCTGGTGGTAAATAATAATAATCCCTAAGGGCTGCCTGTTGAAGAAGCTGCATACGCCTCATCGCTTGGAACATATCAAATGGGCTAATTGGTGATGTTCCATCTGTAGTAATTGCAACTGTAGTTCCCATTTCAATTAATTCAGTAACAGGTGTTCGAGCATTAATTGATCCAAAACCTGGTGATGCACTGACATTAGTACCTGTTTCAGCGAGAATTTTCACTTCATCGAATGATATCCCACGACAATGCTGTAAATGAACATCAGGGCCGAAAAGTGAAAACTCCTTTTCCTTAGCTGCAAGGTGAATCATTCCGCCAAATGCATCAGAATGAATACGCGTATCATATTTTTTAGCGATTGAACGAACCAGCCGAGCCTGCATTTTATCATGATCTGTCAGCCTATGAAGTGATTCCAGTGGCGTAGGTGCAGATGAATTGACAGATGTAACAATGACATAAGGAGTAATAAAAGCTCTTATATGATCATTATGTGAATGGTTAAGGGCCTCTATAACCGCCTCTGCTCCTTTAATAGCCTGATCAAAAGTAACCTCCTCGACTATTCGCTTTCCATCTTTCCATCGGCTAAATGACTGTGGCCACGGAGGGTTAGCCGGACCTGTACAAACAATTTCTCTTACTCCAATTTCTGTATAAGCCTTTGCATGATTTATGGAAAATATCGGATTATCCGAACGAGGTACAGACCCCATAACTGAAACTCCTGTTGTCACTCCACATTTTAATCGTTCGAGTGCTGATAACTTGCCTTCATAATACCAAAACTCATCGGTCACAAAGTGCTTATATGCAGTGGTTATTATAGGCATCCAATCTCCAATATTATCTGAAGCTATCGTTTTGAAAAGTGAATGGCCCCCGTGACCATGCGCGTCAATAAAGCCTGGCATTATAACATGACCTTTACAATCAATTACCTTCTTTGCCTGATACTTTTTATTTAAATCCTCTGAATTGCCTACATCAATAATTCTTCCTTTATTTATTGCTACTCCGCCATTTTGAAGTAACCGCCTTTGCTTATCCATCGTTACGACAAATCCGTCTGTTAAAAGTAAATCAATCAATAAAATGCTCCTCCTCTGTATTTCTGAATTTTTAATATATTTTGATTATGAATGGTGCTAAATATTTTGTTTTTCGTAATTTTTACTGCTTTTTATAGTTTTTTGTCTTTTTATTTTTGAAGCGAAAGAATTCATTTGTATCCATATTCCTTCACACATATTCCCTTCTATTCTTACTCCATGTTTTTTTAGTCAAGGAAGACCGCCTTCTCATGCGTTATTCTTTACAATATTGCCTTTATGAAGGACTGTTTTGACAGGTGCCCTTCTCGCTACTGCATGTGCGGAGCAAGTGGCATCCAAAAGAATCATGTTTGCAATATCTCCAACTTGTGGCCATACTTTTTCACCTAATTCGTTTAGTGGTGTAACCCCGCCTGATGCAAAGCCCCATGTTCGATTAAGGCTGTATTCATCTATTAATCTAAAACGCTCTCCTAGAATACTCAGCTTCTCTATTGTGTTTCCAGTTCCAAATGGAGACCAATGATCTGTTAAACAGTCATGACCAACTGATACAGAAACACCATATGACTTTAAAACCGGAACAGGAATGGTTGGTCTATTGATAGGTATCGTTGATGTTATATCAATTCCAGTATCCAGCAAAGTTTCTATCACCGGGATTAACTCTTGTTGTTCTAAATCTGCAAGCGCAATTCCATGACTAATTGTAACCTGACCTTCCTTTTTTGCATGTTTCGTTACTTCCGCCAACATATTAATTGTAAATGCACCCAGTGAACTTGGATCGTGTAGATGAATATCTATGCCTGTTCCTGCTTCAACCGCAATATCCATCATTGTTTCAAGAGACTGATTAATATTTCGGTCAACCGTAGCTGGGTCCAGTCCTCCTACAATCGTTGCACCATATTTCATTGCCTCTCTCATTAAAGAAGTTACACCGCTTCGTAACAATCCATGCTGCGGAAAAGCAACGATGTCATAGGTTAATTTTCCCTGAAAACTTTTAAAAGCTTGTACTGTTGCTTCTAGATTACTGAGCCCAATAACAGGATCTATATTACAATGTGTACGAATATGTGTGTGCCCCTGTGTTAACAGCAAATCTATAATTGCTTCTGCTCGTTCCTGTACAAACGGAAGTTGCTTTGGAAGAAGAGACTGTTCTTCTTCAATACGTGAAAATATTCCCTTTGGAGCAGGATTACAAGCTTTCCAAGGTCCAGTAAAATACGTTTTGTCTAAATGGATGTGCATATCACGAAAAGATGGCATTAGCAGTTTTCCATTTGCATTTAGCACATCAACACCATCTTTATGAACCGAAGAAGATACTTCCTTTACTCTACCGTTCTCAATAAACAAATCCATTAACTCTGTTTTTGTTCCGCATACCCTGTCTCCTTCATATTCAAAACCTGTTTCTACCCGTGCCTGCTTAATAAGTAAGGTATTCACTCTTTTTCACTCCTTTAATCAACCTAGAAAATAAACTTTGAACTTCTCCATATTTCATTTTCCAATTTTAATTATAAAGAAAGTTCTGTCGTGATTTTTTCATTATACCTACTATCTTTTTTAATATTTAAACTATTCTAATTAATACTATTTACTTTCTAGCTGACTTTTTTTATTTTGGATTTAGAGAATACGCTCATTTCACATTAATTCCTAAATTTATTAAAGGAGGATATACCATATGGAAGTTAAACCTTTAGTTTCAAGCACAAATCCATCACTTCGATCAATTAGAAAAGCTAGTAAACAGGAGAGATGGAGACAAGTTATTTTTTCCATCACTTCTAATCGAGCTGCATTATTTGGTGGAATTATTATTATCTTTTATTTAATCATGACTCTTTTTGCTCCATTTCTAGCTCCTTACGACCCCTACGTCATTCAGCTTGAAAACAAGCTGCAGCCTCCGAACATTGAGCATTGGATGGGTACCGATGATAAGGGACGTGATATTCTAAGCCGAATCCTTTATGGTTCAAGATTATCGATGGGTGTAGGGATTTCCTCTGTACTATTTGGAGCTATCTTTGGAATTACATTGGGGCTTCTTGCAGGTTACTACGGAAAGTGGGTAGATAATATTATTTGCCGAGTTCTTGATGTAATGCTAGCTTTTCCAGGTATTTTACTTGCTCTTGCAATCATCAGTGCTTTAGGACCTAGTTTAATTAACGTAACAATTGCAGTTGGTGTTTTTTCTATTCCTTTATTTGCTCGAATCGTTCGCGGTTCAACTATGGAAGTAAAAAAGCTGGAATACATTGAAGCGATCCGTGTACTAGGCGCAAATGATGCCATCATAATTTTCAGACACATACTTCCGAATATACTATCCCCTATAATCGTTCAAGGTACATTACGATTAGCGACAGCCATTTTATCAGCTGCTGGGTTATCGTTTTTAGGTCTTGGTGCACAACCTCCCTCTCCGGAGTGGGGAACTATGCTTTCAAGTGGACGTGACTTTCTTTTCAGTGCTCCATATATGGCGATTTTTCCTGGTTTAGTCATCTCAATTCTAGTATTAGGGTTTAATCTTTTTGGTGATGGATTACGTGACGCTCTGGACCCACGAATGAAAAAATAAACTCATGAAAGGTGAGGTTTTATGTTATTTTTCGTATCAAAACGCTTACTGCAAATTATCCCGGTTATTTTTGGTGTAACGCTTGTTGTATTTCTCATTATGCAAATGGTCCCTGGGGATCCCGCTGCGATTTTGGCAGGCGAAGGTGCATCAAAAGAAACAATTGAACAATATCGTAAGGACCTTGGTTTAGACCTTCCTCTACATGAACAGTACATAAACTATATTGTTAATGTGTTTCAAGGCGATTTAGGACATTCTATTAAAAATAAGCAACCAGTTCTTAATGAAATTATGCAACGGTTACCAATTACAATAGAATTAGCCTTTTTCAGTATTTTAATCACCATCGTTCTTGGTATGGCCGCTGGGATTATTTCAGCAATAAAACCTTATTCCCTTATGGACTTTTTGGTCATGTTAATTGCACTACTTGGAATTTCATTACCTAGCTTCTTTTTTGGTTTAGTTATGATGTATGTATTTTCTATTAAACTACAAATTTTACCGGTAGCTGGATGGGATAGTATTTTGCATATAATATTGCCAGCTATTTCTCTTGGAGTTGGCGGTGCAGCCATCGTTGCTCGTATGACCCGCTCGACTATGCTTGATGTCGTAAGTCAAGATTATATTCGTACAGCACGTGCCAAAGGAGTAAAGGAATACGTAATTATTTACAGGCATGCATTACGGAATGCACTTATTCCAGTTATTACAGTTGTTGGACTTCAGTTTGGTTCGCTCCTAGGCGGTACTGTTTTAATTGAATCTGTTTTCGCAATAAATGGACTTGGTCGAATGATTGTCGATTCAATAAGGACAAGAGATCTTCCTATGGTTCAAGGTGGAATACTTATAGCCTCAATTATCTTTGTCATCGTAAATTTATTTGTAGATATCCTATATCGATTTTTTAACAAAAGAATTGAACTTAATTAGAGGAGGAACATATGGATAAGGAAGTTATTTTAGAAGTTAAAGGTCTAAAAACACATTTTCATACATCAAAAGGTGTAGCTAAAGCAGTTGACGGGATCGACTTTGTTCTGCGCAAGGGAGAGACGATGGGCATTGTAGGAGAGTCGGGGTGCGGAAAATCGATTACCTCACTCTCTATACTAAGACTTATTCCCACTCCTCCTGGAAAAATTGTAGCTGGAGAGATCTTATTAAAAGGCAGAAACCTCGTAACAATGCCAACTTCGGAATTACGAAAAGTACGAGGAAATCAAATCTCAATGATTTTTCAAGAACCAATGACAAGTCTAAACCCAGTTATTCCAATAGGAAGTCAAATTTCAGAGGCAATTCAACTTCATCAGAAATTGAATAAAAAGCAAGCAAAAGCAAAAGCATTAGAACTACTTGAACTTGTCGGTATACCTTCTCCTGAAAAAAGAGTTAAGCAGGAACCTTTTCTATTAAGTGGGGGAATGCGCCAACGTGTCATGATTGCTATGGCTCTAGCTTGTACACCCGAGGTCTTAATCGCAGATGAACCCACCACAGCACTCGATGTAACAATACAAGCGCAGATTTTAGATCTAATGAAAAAGCTTCAAAACCAAATAGGTATGAGCATTATTTTCATTACACATGATTTAGGTGTTGTCGCAGAAGTTTGTGACAAAGTAGCAGTCATGTACGCAGGTCAAATTATAGAAAATCGATCGACAAAAACAATTTTCAAAAATCCTTTGCACCCATATACACAGGGTCTTATCCGATCCTTACCTAAAATTCATGAAGAACAAGAGGAATTAGAAACGATTGAAGGAACTGTTCCAAGCCCATACAGCTTTCCAGAGGGGTGCCGTTTTGCAGATCGCTGTCCTTACGTTAAAGAGATTTGCAGGAACAGTTTGCCTGAATTAATCAATATTGGAGATGAAGAACAAATTCGGTGCTGGATGTATGATCCAGAGTGGGAACTCTCATCTAATGAAAAGCAGGTGTCAGTATGATTTCAGATATTGAAAAATCAAAAGAACCTTTACTTAATGTACAAAATTTAAAACAATACTTTCCTCTTAAAAAGGACTCTTTTTTTCAGCAAAAGCAAGTTGTTAAAGCAGTTGATGATATATCCTTTCATGTAATGGAGGGAGAAACTTTAAGTATTGTCGGAGAATCCGGATGCGGGAAATCTACAACAGGTCGTTCAATTCTCCGACTTGATGAACCTACAGAAGGAAAGGTTATTTTTCAAAACCGTTCATTGACTTCTCTCTCTAAACGGGAATTGCGCCAAATAAGGGGTGATATCCAAATCATTTTCCAAGATCCATATGCATCTTTAAATCCTAGAAGAAGTATTCGTCAAATACTAAGTGAGGCAATGACAATTCAAAAAGTACTCCCCAAAAATCAACAAGAAGAACGCTTACTCGAATTAATGAGTTTAGTTGGTTTAAGGCCAGAATCTCTTGAAAGATATCCTCATGAATTTTCGGGGGGGCAACGCCAACGCATTGGCATCGCACGCGCACTATCAGTCAATCCGAAAATGATTATTTGCGATGAATCAGTCTCAGCACTTGATGTATCAATACAAGCCCAAATCTTAAATTTACTAAAAAAGCTTCAGCGGGAGTTAAAATTAACTTATTTGTTTATTTCTCATGATTTAAGTGTTGTTCATCATATCTCGGATCGGGTAATGGTTATGTATCTTGGGAAAATAGTGGAGCTAGCAGATAAGAAAACCCTCTTCTCTAATCCTTCACATCCCTATACAAAGGCACTGCTTTCATCAATACCTGTGCCTAATACAGAAAGTAAGCGAGAAAGAATAATATTGTCAGGCGATATACCTTCGCCTATAGACCCTCCACCAGGTTGTCGCTTCCAAACCCGCTGCCCCTTTGCAACTGAGCGCTGCAGCAACGAAGAGCCTAGCCTGAGGTTAATAAGCAATAAACAATTAGTGGCATGTCATTATGCATAAATTTTTCTTCGTCATTATTCTAAATAACGAGAAAATTTACAAAAACCGCTTTCTTTTTTAGTAGAAAGCGGTAAAATGTTTATATCTTTCCTTGAAATGAGTGATATGCATGCTAAGTTTAGATGATTTTTCACTTTATATTATGCTTTGCATCTTATCTCCATTATTAGGAGCCTTTACTCTTTCCTTTATAATGATTTTTGAGAAAAGGTTTGACATCCTGCAAAAAGAAGCAAGTCTAATATCACTTGAAAAAGAACTCAAGTCGGCACAATATTATCAACTAAACCAGCAAATTCAGCCTCACTTTTTCTTCAATGCACTAAATACCATTTTAAGCCTTGCCCGACTTGATAGGAAAGAAGATCTTGTTCACTCTATTGAAGTTCTATCAAAATATTTTAAATATAAATATAAGACGAATCGTTCACTTATTCCACTAATAGATGAGCTTCAATACATGAATGATTATTTAACTATTCAAAACCTGCGCTTTGGTTCAAGACTAACCGTCAAACAAAAGATTGACGAGAGTTGCTTAATAGCCATGTCACCACCTTTTCTTCTGCAAACACTCGTAGAAAACTGTTTTAAACACGGAATCGAAAAAAACAGTGGGTCTTCAGAGCTAATTATAAATATAAATAAAATTGAAGATTGTGTTTTTGTGGAGGTTTGGAATAGCGGAAGTTTTTTATCAGATATACAAACATCAAGCAATAGCGGCTATGGTCTTAATAATATAAAGAAAAGGCTAAAATTACTATTTCCAACGGAAAAAGTTTCTTTAAATCTTATTGAAAAAAACCACGGAACATCAGCAATAGTAAGTTGGCCAATGAAAACAGATGATAACACAGAGTAAGCAAACAAGGAGGTTTTAATAATGAATGTGCTTTTAGTCGATGACGAGCCTCTAGAATTAGAACAGCTTGAATATTTAATAATGCCACACTTTCCTCATTGGAGTTTCTATAAAGCCCAGGATGCTTCTCAAGCTCTTAGTATTGCACAAAAACACAAAATCACATTATCTTTTTTAGACATTCATCTACCAGGTAAGTCTGGCTTGGAACTAGCTGCTGAATTAAAACAAAATTACACCATGGCAATTATTATGGTTACTGCCTTTCAAACATTTTCATATGCACAAACTGCCATTCGTCTTGGAGTGAACGATTATATTACGAAGCCTGTTATTGAGTCAGAGCTGCTTTCTATTCTCAATCCTTTCAAAAAATTATCTGCTCAATCGAGTATTATTCAACAAGTCATTACTATCATTCAAAAAGAGTATGATAGTAAGTTATCACTTGACTATATTGGTTCAAAAATACATCTTAACCCTACCTACTTAAGTAGAAAGTTTCACAAGGAAATGGGAATGAGCTTTACTGATTATTTACATACCTTCCGCATTGAAATTGCTAAAAAGTATTTAATAGAACAAAAAGATTGGAGTATATCAGTCATATCGGAAAAATGCGGTTTTAACAGTCAACACTATTTTAGTTCATCATTTAATAAACTAACAGGTTCATCACCGAGAGACTTTCGAAATAAAGGGAAAAATAAATGAAACTATATTCACACTATATTAGCGGTTCACTAAAGTTTGGACTCTCTTTGGGAGTTGTAAGCTTACTTGCAAGATGGGCTACTGGAAATTCAATTGTAACATCTCCTGAAACCCTTGTTAAATTTGGATTAGTTGGCGGAATTGGTTTTTCAGTTATGGGGGCTTTCACCTTCTTTATATTTGGAATTATTGCTCAGCGAATACGTATTAACTTTCCACAGCATGAAACTATAGGTGATTTTCTTAAAGATCGAATAAAACCATCAGGCTCATCAGCCCTATTATGGATGATAATCTTTCTTGGATTTGATTCATTATTTGTACAATCAATAGGTATTGGAATTTTTCTAAACATTTTATTTGAAATCCCAGTGAATATTGGTCTTTTTTTCTTTTTATTTTATTGTTTCATTCATGCTGGGCTTGGAGGAATGAAATGGATACAAAGGTTTGAAGGAATTAATATTATTTTTATCTTTACAGGTATTATTTTTTTACCTGTTTACTTTTTCATTCTAGAAGGTGTTTTTCCAATTTATAATGGGATTCGCTTATATCATCCATATTTACTTGTCTGGAATAATAAAGAAGCAATACTCTTCATTATTACTGCAATATTAATCGGATTTGGCCAGATCATTACTGATCGTTCTACTTGGCAGCGTATCTATTTAATTGAACCCGCTAAAATCCGTTCCACTTTTTGGTTAACAGGAACTCTTTTGGGAACAATTCCCCTAGCTCTTTCAGCAATGACACTAATCTCGATCTTTGATCAAAGATATCAGGATTCATACTCATTGCTTTTTCAACTGATACCTAAAATTGATTCTGTTCCACTGGTTGTTTTAATTATGTTATTCTTTTTTGGAACTTTTACTACTACTGCAAATGCAGAATTACATGCTACAACAGTTCTTATTGTTAAAAACTGTCTAAATGATTCAAAAAAATTGACGGCTCGCCAACTTTATCAATACTCATATCTTATTTCTGGTCTTCTATGTCTTGTACTATTAGTAATTAGTTCTACTATAGCACCAAGTTTGCATCAACTTCTTTTCTTTTTCGGAAAGCTATATGCAGCTCTTATTCCAGTTATGCTTTGGGTAGTTTTCAGCAGGCGTCAGATATCATATCGTATCCCTTACAGTGCCTTGATCGGATGGTTAATTAGTATATTGTTTTTTTCTACTGCTGGGCCTCTTTTATCAATTTGGATCAGTTTTTCTATTTCTCTAGTCTGTGGGTTTTTCCTAATGGCTGTTGATGCTATTGTAAAAAGGGATACTCAGGGGTAAAAGCCGAACCTATAAAATTTTAAGGTGCGGCTTTTAATATTATTTTGTTAGTTCAAGAAATTCATTAATATCATCCACACAGAGTTGAACGGCTTTTTCCCAAAACTCATTTGTGGATAAGTCTACCTCCAAATGTTTCTTCGCTAAATCCTCTACTTTCATTGAAGCTGTGTCTTTCAATAACGCAATATACTTTTCTTCATAATCCTTTCCTTCCTCTAGAGCACGTGCATAAATGCCAAGTGAGAAAAGATAGCCAAAGGTATATGGGAAATTGTAAAATGGAACACCGGTAATATAGAAATGAAGCTTAGAAGCCCAAAATGTCGGATGATATTCTCCTAGCGATTGACCATAGGCTTCTTTTTGGGCGTCCTCCATTAGCTCATTTAATCTCTCTGTACTAACTGTTCCATTTTTGCGCTCTTTATAGAATCGAGTTTCAAATAAAAATCTCGCATGTATATTCATTAATAAGGCAACTGTTCTTTGAATTTTATCCTCGAGCAGGGCAATTTTCTCTTGTTTGGTTTGCGCTTTTTTAACAGCTGCATCAGATACAATCATTTCTGCAAGGGTAGAGGCTGTCTCCGCAACATTCATCGCATAGTTGCGGTTTAATAAATGTAAATCCCTCATGGCATAGGTATGAAAGCCATGCCCTAGTTCATGGGCTAACGTGGATACATTTGAAGGTGTACCTGAATATGTCATAAAGATTCTGGACTGGCTGCTCTCAGGAAAATACGTATGAAAACCTCCTGGAGATTTCCCGGGCCTGTCTTCTGCTTCGATCCATTTTTCTTCAAATGCCATTTTAGCAAATTCGGTCATCTCATCACCAAAATGCGAGAAATTTTCTAGAATAAATTCAGCACCTTCTTGATAAGAAAGCTTCGATTCCGTATTGTTGATTGGAGCATCTAGGTCATACCAGTTTAATTTTTCAACCCCAAGCAGTTCTGCCTTTCTGTTTAGAAATTTTACAAGAGGTTCTTTATTTTTTGAAATAACATCCCACATTGTATCGAGTGTTTCTTTGTCCATTCGATTAATCGCTAAAGGTTCCTTTAGCACATCCTCCCAGCCTCGTTGCTTATATACATTTAGCCTGAAGCCTGCTAAATGATTTAAAACCTTAGCTAAATAATCTGATTGCTCCTGCCAGGCTGTTTCCCATTTTTTAAAGATGTCTTTACGGATTTCTCTATTAGGGCTAGAGAATTTATTAGCAGCCTGCCCTACAGAAAGGGATTTTACCTCATTGTCTTCTTGAAAAGGGATTTTTATTTTTCCTACGATAAGATCATAAAACTGGCTCCATCCATGATAGCCATCAACCCCTAGAGCATTAATTAAGCTTTCTTCCTCTTTAGATAATTTCTCGGCAGCTGCCTCTCGGCGTTCTGTTAAGACAAATGATAGTTCCTGTAGGTTCTGATCCTGCAGCAATTCCTCCCAAACGGTTGAGTCGTAGCTCGTTAATTTTTCATCAAATACGGTTAAAACGTTTTGAAAGCTTGCACTTAGCCCAGTGATTTTTGCCCGGTGTTCACCCGCTTTCTTATCACTTGTATTTTGGGCCTGCAGACAACTGACAAATGCTCCGGCTTCACGCAGCTTCTTTGTTGCTATTTGAAAGCTTTCTATTAAGTTAATTAATGATGTTTTATCTGAAATTGAATTTGTTGTCTCCCATGTATGTACTTGTAAGCCAAATTCATTAATTTTCTCTTCTGTTGTATGTAAATGCTGAGCAAAAGCCTCTGAAGAGCTGCCGCCTTTAAAGAAAACATCTAAATCCCAAATAGTTGAATAGGTTGTTGCTGTCATTCTTTTTCCCCCTTTTTATTCAATAATTTTATTATAGGTTAACTTTCCAAAAAGTTCTATTAATCAGAAACACTAACATCAACATAAAAATGAGGGCAATTAAGCCCTCATTTTAATAATGATGTTAGCCAATTAATGTTTTAACAGCAGCCTGAGAAAAAAAAGAACCCGAAGAAAATAAGGAATAAGACTAGAAGAACAATAGCTAGCGCTAACCAGAATCCCCCACCGCCATAGTACGGGAAAGGAGGAGGATAAGCAAATGTATACGGATAATAGCCAAATGGCATTTTGATTCTGCCTCCCTTTTTACCTTCTATTTTTATGGTATGACTTTCGTGAAATATGCGTATAGGCAATAGTATATTCATGGAAAAAACGGGTTAATAATAACAGCTCTGAGATAGTAGCAGCAGGGAAATATTTATCAAATTTCCAAAATCGGGACGAATCCTTTGCTTCTCTAATATAATATCCGTTAATATTGGAAGGGATTTATCTCTTATCTTATTAATTTGCAGTTGGAGTGAACGACATGACCATATCGATAAGAATAAAAAAGCATTTAACATTTTTAGCATTTGCTTTTGCATTAGTTGCATCTGGCTGTTCAGCCGATGAACAGAAGCAGCCTTTTAAAAAAGAAGAGCCTGTTGAATCTGGCACCTTCGAGTTAAAAAAAGCAGCGCCTCAGCGTTTAGAGCAGATTTATGGGTTAGGATATCCGGGAAATGATACAGGGCTTTATATTGCCTCGCAAGAAGGTTTAAAAGTATTTTCTAATGGCGGATGGTTAGAAGGAAACTCTGAAAAACATGAATATATGGGATTCCAGGCAACAGAGGATGGATTTATGGCGAGCGGCCACCCTGAAAAAGGATCTGATCTTAAAAACCCCTTTGGCTTAGTATACAGCCAAGATAAAGGAGCAACTCTAGATAAGCTCGCTTTCTACGGTGAGAGTAATTTTTATTTTTTATCTGTAAGCTATAACGGAAAGGTAATTTATATCATTAATCAGGAAAAAAATTCACAAATAGAGCCTGGGGTATTTATCTCCGAAAATGAGGGGAAAACGTGGGAGCAGGTTCAACTAAATGGACTAGATGCAGACACACTAGGAATGATTGCTGCCCATCCAACGAATAACAGCTTAATGGCGATGTCAACTAAAAGTGGAATATTTTATTCTAAAGATCAAGGAAAAAATATGATTAAAGTTACTGATCCTATCATGTCAACTGCCTTGGCCTTTTCAGAAGACAACCTATATTATTCATCTGTTGAAAATAATAAGGTCCTTTTTTATAAAATGAACATCCATACATTGGAAGCTGAGCAAATTATTATACCATTTTTAAGCTATGATAACCCGATTACGTTTATTTCTGTTAATCATAAAGATCAAAACACCCTTTCATTTTCTACTTATTTAAATGATGTTTATGAAACGTTTGATGGGGGTCAGAATTGGAAATTAGTTCTAAAGAACGGCAGAATTGAATAAGTCAAAAAAAGCACAATCACTAGCATTAAATCCATAAATGCAAGTGATTGTGCTTTACCATTTTTATTAGCTATTTTTTCGTTTCTCCTTTTCCTTCTCTGCACGATAAAATTCATGAAACATTTTCATTAAAGCTCTTTTTTCAATTCTGGACACATAGCTTCTGGAAATGCCTAATTCCTTGGCAATTTCCCTTTGAGTTTTTTCTTTTTGCAGGTCTAGACCAAACCGGCCCACAATTACTTCCTTTTCTCTATCATCTAATACCCCTATATATTCCTTTACCTTTTCAAGCTCCATATTTAATTGGATTGTATTTATGACATCCTCTGAATCAGATTTCAGTACATCAATCAATGATATCTCATTTCCTTCTTTATCTTGCCCAATGGGATCATGGAGAGAGACATCTTTTTTTGTCTTTTTTAAAGCCCGCAAATGCATCAAGATTTCATTCTCTATACACCGCGCCGCATAAGTGGCAAGCTTCGTGCCTTTCCCCTCTGAATAGCTTTCTATGGCTTTAATTAACCCGATTGTACCAATAGAGATTAAATCCTCAGAATCTTCCCCAGTATTTTCAAATTTTTTGACAATATGAGCTACGAGCCTTAAATTATGCTCGATTAGCATGTTTCGAGCATGTGTGTCGCCAGCAGCCATCAACCGCAAATACTTTTTTTCATCAGCAGCCGATAGCGGTTGAGGAAAAGCATTATTTTTTACATATGAAACGAGAAACACAATCTCTTTCACTAAATAGCCAAGCGCTGTTAATATTCCAGACATTATTTCCACCCCCGCTTTCAAACACTTTAGCCTTAACTAATTCCTATGTGCAAAAAGAGTTGTTTTTGTCTGTCCACCTCATTTATTTTCCTCAGAAATATTTCCCACAGTCTTTTTCGAAGCTCTCATTCTATTCAAACGTGATTCTTGTAAATAGCCCAATTTTTTCTTTGCCTATTTACACCTAATATAGTAAAAACAGGCGTTTTCAATAGTACATTGTCCTCCTATGATACATATATATGCAGTGAATAAGCTTATAAATCCTAAGGAGGAGTAGCAATGAGTAAGGACATGATGGAGTCTTTAGTAAATAAAGTCATTAAAATAAACAGAGGGGGACCAGAAACGGGCTCTGGAACTCTACTTGATGTTAAAGATGACTACCTAATTTTATTGAGTGAAAACGATGGAGTTGTATACTTCAAGAATCAGCACATTAAAAGTTTAACCGAAGGCTCAAATAACGGAAAAAATGGCAATAACGGACAAAACTACAGCCTGGATCAAATTAATTCTTTAGACTACGTTGCTCCAGATACTTTTGAAGAGCTATTAGAAGACTTGAGGTATCAATGGGTAACCATTAATCGAGGGGGACCAGAAAAAGTAGAAGGCATGCTTCATGATACGAACGGAGAGTTTGTCGCTCTTTTCTGCAATGAAGAACTGCTTCGTCTATCTATGTATCATATTCGAAGCATTAGCTACGGTGTAAAGGTTGAAGAAGAAGAAAATGATAATGATGAAAGCTAGGTAAACCTGCTTGCATCCTTATAACTTAAAAGCATCAAAAAAACAAATAAAAAGGAGCTCATAGAAATGGAATTCGGTCACTATTTATCTTCATTAGTTGGGAAAGACATTAATATCTTGTTAAGCGATGGGAATTCAATCGAAGGTGTTTTAGCAGCAATAAAAAGCGATTATTTTGTAGTCGAGACGGATAACAATATTATTTACCATAATATTAAAAATATGAAGGGATTTACAAGGAGTACAAAAAACTCAAAGAATTCAAAAAACCAAAAGAACAAGAAATCAAAAACAACATTTGTAACTGATTATTCCTCTGAAGGGATGACATTAAGAGAGGTTCTCGAAGATCACCACTCAAAATGGATTTCCATTGACACCGACGGCAATCAAAACAACAACAACAACAACAACAAGCAAGGGTATACAGGCTTCCTTGCTGAGATTGGAGATGACTATATCATCTTAGTCGGAAAAGACGCACAGGTTTTTTTAAATATTTCTCATATAAACACTATTGTAAAAGCTAACGAGTCTAATATGCAATCCAATAATAACAGCCAAAATTCAAATAACAACTATGATAGTGGAATGAGTGTTATGCAATTTGAATCAATTTTTGGCGGATCACGCAGCTAAGAATGAACGAGCTAATTAATTATTCCTGCTATGAAAAAGAAAGGAGGGAAAATAGTTGAAAAGCATTTTAAAAAAATTAATGGGTGAAAAAGTCAAATTACAGCTTCCTGGAAAAAAGGTCATTGCAGGAATGGTAATCGAAATAGGGAGCGATGTATTGGTTTTGTTCGATGGGAAGGATTACCTATACCTTCCCATCGTTCATATTCAAAATATTACGAAATTGGAACCTAAAGAAGATGATATTACACCTCCAACCGCAACACCGAATATTGAGCATGATGAAGAACTTTCTTTAAGAAAAGTACTCACACTTGGAAAAGGTATGTTTACTGAAATTTACATTACAGGCAATCAGCCAATCCCAGGCTTTATTTCAAGCATCATGAATAATTATTTTGTCTTCTATTCACCTGTATATAAAACAATGCTCATTTCTCTTAATCATTTGAAATGGCTGATCCCTTATACAGCCAATCAAAGACCATACAGTTTGACAAATCAGCAGCTGCCTTTACAGCCACTCAATATTTCACTAGCAAGAACGTTGGAGGTCCAGATCGAAAAAATGGTCGATGAGCTAGTTATCCTTAATATAGGTGAAAACTCCGACTTTATAGGCAAATTAAATAAATTACAAAATAATTTTATTGAGCTCATTACTGCGAGAGAGGAACTCATCTATTTAAATATGCATCATATCAAAACCATTCACTTTACCAATATTTAACAAGCCGCTGAAAAACAGCTTTATCCGCTCTTAAAAGTTCCCCCTAAAAAGATAAAAAAGGATTAACCATCATGCGGTTAATCCTTTTAAGTGTTTATTCAATTCCTACTGCTTCGACACTTACTTCGGAAAAAATAATGCAGCCAATTACAGAGCAAAGAACTGCTGCCATCACAATCGTGAACATGCGTTTGCCCCCCTTTTGAGAACCCTTATTTAATATTAAATTAACACATTTGCGGCCTGTTCGTTTAGGTTAGGTGTGAACATTTTGTTAAATAAGAAAATCGGGAAGACATGTTATTTGCTCTGGCGTTTCTTTTTTCGTAATGAAAGCGTTAATAGAAGAACATGTAAAGCCAAGGCTATCTCCTCCTAACTTAAAGCTAGGTGGTATCATTCTCCACCCATAAAATTGCTTGCCGTCCTTGCATAAGAAAAATCATTTTCATTACCACCTTTCTCTCCAATATTTTTATTATTAATTAAAATGGGCGATACAAAGTATACTGACGATCACGATTTTCTTCTTGAATTTTGTGAATCATCTCGTTATGCATAATTTCTTCAACTGATTGTTTACGTTTTTTAATTGTGATTGTTAGAAAAAAGATATTTAGTGTCATATATTTCCACCTCCTTGACACAAAAAGGCCGCAAAGAGAAATTCCCTGCGGCAAAAAGGCATAAAAAAGCCACAAGGAAACGATTCTCCCTGCGGCTTGGATGTGTATTGTTAAAATAAATTAAGCAATCCATTCCTTGTAGGTCGAATTCGTAAAGTATAAAATTTGAAGTGCTTTTGCATTTCCATTAACCATGATCATTTTATTCGACCTCCTTTTAGGAATTTTTTTACTTACAAAGGTAATTATATCCATATATGTGGAGTTTGTAAACCTTTTTATTTCATAAATTTGAAAATAATATTAAAATAGGCTGCTAACAATGAATATCTTCTATTTCAAAGCCCTAACGATTTTCATGACAAGATCTGCGGAGTGTAAAGCCGCTTTATTTAAATACTGCTCAAAGGATACATCTGATTCCTTACCAGCAATATCTGATAAAGACCTTATAATCACAAACGGTGTTTCAAATTGATAGGAAACTTGAGCAATAGCCGCAGCCTCCATTTCTACTGCCTGTAGATTGGAAAACTTTCCGCGAATATACTCAACTCTAACGGGATCATTCATAAATGAATCTCCAGTTGCGATTAATCCTCTTACCACTTGAATATCCTTAATTTCTTGAGCACATTCCTCTGCAATTTGTACTAATTTACTATCAGCTTCAAATGCTGCGGGAAGCTGAGGCACTTGCCCATATTCGTAACCAAAAGCAGTAACATCTACGTCATGATGCCTTACCTCTGAAGATATAACGACATCCCCAACATTTAAATCAGGGTTCAAACCCCCAGCAGATCCGGTATTAATGATATAGTCAGGAGTAAACCTTTCTAGAAGTATAGCTGTTGATAATGCTGCATTTACTTTACCAATTCCGGAACGAAGTAGAATTACTTCAACACCATCCAGCCTTCCAGTTGTGTACTCACATCCAGCAATGACTATCTGACTTTTATCCTCTATTTTTTCACGCAATAATGTAACTTCTTCTTCCATTGCTCCAATGATACCAATTTTCATTTCCTTTTAGACCTCTTTCTTGAGTTTGTTTATCATCATGCATGTTCCCAATTTACCACTCTCATTTAATCCAATCAACTGAAATCTCATACTGACTTCCACTATCTAATTTTCTAGGTTAAAATGATTACAATTGAATGACAAAAAGGAGATCATATAGATGAACTTTAAGCTTGATTTAATTGAAGATAAAATCGAATTTTTCGAAGCGCATGACTTAAAATCGCTTGAAAAGAAAATCAGCATTCAGATTGAGCATAATAAAGCCATTCTGCTTCATGTACATCATGTATCACACCAGATGAATATGGACGAAAATGGAAAAACATTTTATTCAGCAGTCGTTCATTTTAAAGCAAAAAAATGAGGAAGGCTCATTGCCCCCTCATTTAATTAAATTTATTAGTTTTCTATTTTATCAAGTTCTTCCACTTTTTCAGGTTTCCAGCCTTGGCCTTCAACCCATTGAATATAAACCCGATACTTTTTTTGTTTGTCTTTTGATGAAATGGTGCCAACCGATCTATTATGTCCATTATTCCCTAAGAACCAAACAGTCATATTATCCTGTTCTACCCCTGCAGCATATGATAAAGCTTGCAGCATTTCTGCCCAATCAACTGAATCAGCATCATAAACAGATGTGTGTTCACCTGATTGAGATGTTCCAATTGGCTGCCAGCTAGGATTTACAATCGTCTTTTTTACATTTTCTTCTTCGCCGCCAGTAGTAACAACCGCTTCCTCTTCATTTGCAGGAGCAATTTCCTTTTTCTCAGGCTGGCTATCAGACTCTTTATCCGTATCAACTGTCTCTTCTTCTAGTTTAGATGAATCTCCTTGAGACGAATTATTTTCACCTTTAACGGGGGTTTCGTCTTCTAAGTCAGCAGGATTATCTTCCGGTGATTGATTTTCCTTACCTGAATCTGTCACCTTATTTCCTGACTGCTTTTCAGCCGTTTCTTCAGCGCTTCCCCCTAGAAAAATCGTTGCGGATACGACAATAATTAATAAAATAACGAAGCCAATTAACAAATTTAAAATTAAATTTGTTTTCCTTCTTTTTCCCCGGATATTTGAGCGGGATTCCCGGCTAGGTGAGCTATATTTTCCTTTCAAAAAATCTCCTCCCCATTTGCTTTTCTTCGTTTCATATCAATTGAGTGAAGCAAAGCATAAAAAAATTACATTAACATTCAACCATGAAAACCACTGCTTTGTCCATATATGTGTACTAAACAATGCCTGATTGTTGTCTTTACCTCTTAAAGAGACGGATTAAGGTAAAGGAAAGTTTCACTTTACCATAAATCAATTGATTAAAACAGAGACTAATCATTTATTTTTTTATTTTATCATAGTCATAGATCTCTTTCACGATGTCTGCGAATAATGCATTGACACCACCAGTATCTGCAGTCACGCCTAAATTAACTGTCACAAGGGCATATTTAGGCTTATTGTAAGGAAAATAGCCGGCAAACCACTTATTATAAAGAGGCTTATCACCATCAATTCTGCCGGTCTCACCGGTACCCGATTTCCCCGCTACCTCGTATGGAAGATTTTGAAACCATCTTCCGGTACCGTTCTCATTCACGACAACTTCCCTTAGGAGCTTTTGCAATTTCATGGCTGTATAAGGGGAGATTGTTTCTCCATCTAGTTTTTGTTTCTTAAAATCTAATAAAGATGTTTGATTCTTATATTCAACCTTTGATGCTACCCTCACCATTTCTTTTCCACCGCCTCTTGCAATCGTTGCCATCATATTTGCAACGGCTAGAGGTGTTCCTCTCACCTCATGCTGTCCTATACCAGTGAGACCAACATAATTAATATCCTTCTTCTCATCCTCAGTAAGGAATATTCTACCTTTGTCTTCCTCCTGCAGCTGTTTGAAGTCATGGAAATGATAAATATCTCCAGTCCATCCTACAGAACCTGTTAAGCTTAGTTTTTTCGCATAGTCTTCAAAGATATTTTGGTCAATATCCTTTAATTCCTTAGCTAAAGTTGCGAACGTATTATTACAGCTTCGAGCAAAGCTATTTGTAAAATCAAGCATGCCGTATTGAAATTGCAAGTCGGGCTCTCCGTTAATTTTTTTGCTGCAGTCAAAAGTTCGAGAGTGTTTATTAAGATCATAATCGATGGCAGCTGCTGCAATAACTGTCTTAAATACAGAACCCATAATCTGCTGTTTGAGTATTACATTTTCAGCTCCTCCAGCTGATTGATTGAAGGGGTCTTTTCGATTAAGCGATGGCCTTGAGACCATAGCCGCAACCGAGTTTGATTCAATATCCAACAGGATGATGCCGCCTTTTTTTACCCCATGCTGATCTGCAAGCTTTTCAGCCATAGTCTGTAAATTGGGATCGATTGTTGTCCTTATATTAACCGGATAAAATGGATTCGCCGGTTCAACATATTTAACGTTAATTCCAAATAGAGGGCCGCCAGTCGCATCAACATGAAAAACAAGCTTGGATTTCCCGTCTGGCAATAGAAATTCATCGAAGCTTTTTTCCATTCCTGTTAAGCCAATCATAGTAGTTGAAGAAAGCTCTTTGTCTGGATAACGCTTTCGCAATAATTCTTCATTCTCGCCAGTGATGCCAATTAAATGTTCTGCAGGATTATCCGTTAAATGGTATTTCTTCTCTACTGCAAATACACCAGGAATTTTTAAGCTATTTATTTTTTCCACTTGGTCCTCTGTTAAAAGGATTGGCTTTGGATCTCCATACGCAAAGGGTACCTTTGCCTTTTCCACCGAATAGCGGAGGCCATATTCAGATACACCTATAATTTTGGCAACCTTCTCCATTTCCCAATCCATTTTTTTTAAAAAGGGAAACAAAATGAGGACTGGCAGACTTTTATGTGTAATGGGGCTTCCGTCCTTGTAGAGAAAATTTCCCCTTCCTGTGTCAAGCACCATTTCCTGTGACCGCTGACTTACACTTGCTTCAAGCAGATTGATTTGCCTTTTTGTGAAGTTTTCTGTCGATACCAATTGTAACTGGATTAATCTGGCGAGCAAAACAGAAAACATTAGTAAACAAATACAAAGCCACCCTATCGCTCTTCTTCTCCACATAATAAAACACCTCGTCAAAAGTTTTGACGAGGTTTCTTCTTTTCAAACTATTTTTTTACTTAATTGATACAATTCGTACATCCATATCTCCACCAGGAGTTTGTACTTTCACTTCATCTCCAACCTTTTTTCCGAGCAGACTTTTGGCTATTGGTGAATCATTTGAGATTTTGCCATCAAATGGGTCTGCCTCAGCACTGCCGACAATCGTATACGTTTCTTCCTCACCATCTGGAAGCTCAATAAATGTAACTGAGCTGCCCAATGATACGGCATCTGCGCTCATTTCACTTTCAGAAATGATCTTTGCATTACGAATCATATTTTCAATCGTTGTAATTCGACCTTCAACGAAAGCTTGCTCTTCTTTCGCCGAATCGTATTCAGAGTTCTCAGATAAATCTCCGAAGCTGCGTGCTATTTTAATGCGTTCAACAACCTCTTTACGCTTAACAGATTTCAAATATTCCAATTCCTGTTCAAGCTTTTCTTTTCCAGCTTGTGTCATAGGGAAAACCTTTTCAATTGCCAAAACCTTCACTCCTTCATTTTTTCACAACCGTTGCAGAATTGTGTTCTTTCTGTATTTTATGTACGCACCCATGCCAATTTCTTAGCACAGGTGCATTTTTGCAAGATACTGCTGTGCAATGTACTTGTATAAATAGCTTTGCAGCCTATCTTGCTAATTAATATAGGAGCGCGACCTTTTTAGGGCGCGCACAGGTTTGTCCATTAAAGGGACCTTATTTTATTTTCTATGCTATTGTGTCACAAAAAAGACTTTTGTTCAAGAATTGTTTGAATTTTTGTTACCATTAAATCAATAGCGACATGATTATGTCCGCCCTCAGGAATGATAATATCCGCGTACCGTTTTGTCGGCTCAATAAATTGATTATGCATTGGCCTGACAACATTGATATATTGATCAATGACTGAATCCATTGTTCGTCCGCGTTCTTTAATATCTCTGAACAAACGGCGGATTATTCGTAAATCAGCATCAGTATCGACAAAAAGTTTAATATCCATTAAATTCCTCAGCCGCTCATCTTCTAAAACTAGTATGCCTTCAAGAATAATAACATCCTTAGGCTCTACTTCAATAATCATTTCAGACCTGCTATGAATGGCATAATCGTAAACAGGCTTTTGAATGGACTCATATTGCAATAGTCTTTCAATATGCTCTATCAGTAAATCATTATCAAACGCAAGCGGGTGATCATAATTTGTTTTTAGACGTTCTTCAAAAGGTAAATGTGCTTGGTCTTTATAGTAATAATCCTGTTCCAGCATTAAGATAGAGTGTCCATGAAAGCGATCATAAATAGATTTTGCTACACTTGTTTTTCCGGAGCCAGAGCCGCCGGCAACACCGATAACAACTGGTTTGCGAGTCATGGTGATTAAATCTCCTTTCGCATCATGTTGTGAGGGTAAACCGGCTTGTTTAGCTTAAACTGCACAATTTGCATTGGATGACGCGCAGCATCAAGCTCATTTCCTTTTTCATCCCAAACTTTATCGATCACATGAGTGAAACTTTCAATTTCAGGTCCAAAAAACTCGACTTCTTGGCCTGGCTTGAAATGATTACGCTGCTGCAATGTAACGATTTGCGTCTCAGGATTATAGTCTAAAACTAAGCCAACGAAATCAGAATTCGTCTTTTTGCTATGATTTCCAAACATTTGCTCCTTATACCCAGGAACTCCCTCAAAAAATGCTGGAGCGGTTTCACGATTTGCACACTTAGCCAGTTCATCAAGCCATTCCTGCTTAATTTTGAAGTTTTCAGGATCGGCACAATACGCATCTATTACTTTACGGTATACACTTACGACAGTAGCCACGTAATGAATAGATTTCATCCGTCCTTCAACTTTCAAGCTGTCGATACCAAGCTCGATCATTTGGGGAATGGATTGAATTAAATTTAAATCCTTTGGACTCATAGCAAAAGGGGCATCCCCTTCATTAAAGAATGAAACTTCATTTTCGCCTTCTAATTTATACAGATCATAGTCCCAGCGGCATGATTGGCAGCACCCTCCACGGTTTGAATCACGAGCTGTCATATGATTGCTTAGTGTGCATCGGCCTGAATAAGCAATACACATAGCGCCATGGACAAAGGTCTCAATCTCGATATCTACCTTTTCCTTCATTTCACGAATTTCTTCCGCACTCGTTTCACGGGCAAGAACGACACGCTCTAATCCTTCTTCTTTCCAGAACTGAACAGCCTTCCAGTTCGATAAGGATTGCTGAGTACTTAAGTGAACTTCAATTTCCGGTGCAACTCTGCGGCACGTTTCAATAATGAGAGGGTCCGCCACTATAATCCCTGCAACTCCGGCTTCACTTAAGCCTTTCATATAATCTTCCAGTCCATCGATATTCTCATTATGTGCGAAAATATTCGTTGTCACATAAATTTTCGCTCCATATTTTTTGGCGAATTCAACGCCTTCCTTCATCTCTTCAAATGTAAAATTATCTGCATTTGAACGTAAGCCGTATTCCTGTCCGCCGATAAATACTGCATCTGCGCCATAATGAACGGCAATTTTCAGTTTTTCTAAGTTACCAGCTGGTGCAAGCAATTCAGGTTTTTTCACAATCACCCGTTTGCCGTTCACCATCTGTGAAATTTTATCTTTCACGGCTGCCATTATACAGCTCCCCTTTCAAGTTTAATCAATTGCGCCGTGGCGTAATTGCGCCCGATTTTTTTCGAGCTTGCTCGAAAAGTTTCATTTAAAAAATCGAGGCATCCGCCGGAGGCTTAACTTTATTCAGCAAGGATTCTCCCCCGCTGAATAAGTTACTCTATTGCATTCATTCGCCACTTTAGAAGTATTAAACATCTGCTGAATAAAGTTAATAGACCGTTTCCTTAAAGAAAAACCCTGTATCTAACGGACGATTAGCAGGCTGAATTTCTTCAATGGCATTTAATAGATCATCTTTTATATCATCGTATTGATCAGCATCTTCCACACATAGATCAATCGCTTTTCTATATAGCTTTGTTACTTCAAGAATATATTCCGAACTCTTCAGGATGCCATCGATTTTAAAAGAATCGACCCCAGCCTCAATCATTTCTTGCAGCTCATCGATTATACAAATATCATTTGGACTCATAATATGTGTGCCATTTTCATCCTCGAAAATAGGGTATTTATTTTCCCGTTCCTTATCATGAAGAAACATATTATGCTCCTGTTTACGGTTTTCAATTTCCATTACTTTTCCTTGGTACTCATAATAATTGCCAAGGAGAGAACGCTTTGAATGGAACATGGCTGTCATGCCATGTACTTGTACTTCAATCTCTACCTCAGCATGCTCCTTAATTTCAATGATGGCGTCCATGTTTATTTCTCGGGCCAAAACAGCACGTTTCGATCCCTTTCTGCCCCAATAATTACATGTATACCAGTTAGTTCCTGTTGTTTCAGTGCTCCAGTGCAGCTTCATATTTGGCGCTGCTTCTCGAGCAGCCATGAGGACTGCTGGATCTCCAAATAGAATCGCATCAGCCTTTGCATCCTGTAAAAATTTAATATATTCAGGAAGCTCGTTCACTTTTTCATTATGAAAAAGAGCATTCATCGCTACATAAACCTTTTTTCCTTTTTCATGGGCAAGCTCAATGGCTTTCTTTATATCATCTTTTAAAAATTCACCAGCCAAGCGTAAACCATAGCGCTGCTCTCCAATTACAAAAGCATCTGCTCCCGCCTCAGCCAAAGGGATAATATCTTCCACACTTTTCGGTGTGACTAATAATTCCGGCCTTTCCATCATTTCTCACCTCATTTTAGTAATTGCAACCCCATCGCCTACTGGAAGAATAACAGTAAAGTAATCAGGATGATTCATTAACCATATGTTAAAGTCATTTATTTTCTTTACGAGAGATCGAATACGTTTATTCTCAATTTCGGTCTCACAAACAAGCCCTTTAAATAGAACATTGTCTGTTATAATCATCCCGCCTTCACTTAAATACGGAGAGTATATTTCAAAAAACTTCCTATATTGACCCTTTGCCGCATCAATGAAAATTGCATCAAATGGTCCATGCTCTTTAATGATTGATTCCACTTCAAGTGCATCGCCTTTAACCAAGTGGATCTGAGTTTCTTTTCCTGCCTCTAGTATATATTTCTCCGCAAGCAAATAGCGCTCAGCATCTCTTTCAATCGTAACAATTTCACAGGAAGGCAATGCATAAGCCATTCGAAGAGCTGAGTAGCCTATGGCTGTACCGACTTCCAAAATCGACTTTGGCTTTTGGATGCGAAGAAGCTGCAGTAATGCCTCAATTCCGGCTAGTTCCATAATGGGGACGTCATGTTCTTTCGCATACTGCTCCATTTCTTCTAAAAGCTTAGGCCTTGCAGGAATAATTCTTTCTATATATGCATGCAGCTTATCGTCTTTCAAGCTGCCATCACCTCAATGTAAAAGTTTTGCTCTATTAACAGAAAAAAATAGCGTTCACAACCATCAAGGATTTACCGGCTTTTTACCCAAATCCTTCTTAGCTGTGATTTACGCTACTTTAGAGCCTATTAAAACACTTGTACTATTTTAACATAAATCATAAGGGAATGCTAATATTCATGTTTTTCCAAGTAATTGAGAGGCGCCCTGTTCAGGCGCATAAAATTATTTATTCGTAATATGCTGTGCCTTTTTTCTATTATGCTCATCTAATGTTTTCGAAAACAGCACTTCTCCAGTCGAAGTTGCCAAGAAATATAAGAAATCTGATTCGGCTGGTGCTAATGCTGCCTCAATTGAACTGACACCAGCATTTGCAATTGGTCCTGGTGTCAGCCCCAGATATTTATACGTATTATAAGGTGAATCTACCTCTAAATCCTTATATAGCACCCTATCCTTATGTTCACCTTGTGCATAAAGGACAGTTGGATCTGTTTGCAATGGCATTCCTGTTTCCATTCTATTGTAGAAGACACTTGCAATTTGATCTCTATCTACTTTTTCAGTAGCCTCTTCCTCAATTAAAGAAGCCATTGTCAATAATTGGTGGACTGAAAGATTTTGAGCTTCCATCTCCGAACTGTATTGCATTAATACAGAGGCTGTCTTATCAAGCATAACTCCAATAATTTCCTCTATAGTTGGATCTTCTTTATAAAAAGGGTAGGTAGCTGGAAATAAATACCCCTCTAATGGATACATAATATCTGCATTTAAAATATCATCAGTTAATACATCTGGATATTTTGCCATCATGGATTTAATAAAATCTTGGTCGTTAAGCTTTTGTAATACTTCATCAGCATTCCTGTTTGTTTTCTCCGCTATAATACCTGCTATTTGTTTGAGCTGCTTTCCTTCAGGTATTGTCACTTTAAAAACTACTTCTTCTACCACTTTTCCTGTTTTTAAACTTCCAATTATTTCAGGCATCGTCATGGATGGCTTTAAACTATATTCACCGGCCATAAAGCCAGTTTCGTTTTTTAATTTAACATAATACTTGAATACACGGGCATCCTTGATGATTCCATTGCTTTCAAGAATTTTACCGATACTTGTTGTCGATGAGCCGATTGGAATTTCTACCTTCTTCTCTTTATTATTTTCCGGGCTTACTGGTTCTAAGGCTGATTTTATATAAAAATAACCCCCGCCAGCAACTGCACCAACCACTATGATTAAAATTATTGAGATGATAAAAACAATCTTTCTTACCAATTTCGCTTCGCTTTGGCGTTCAATCATTTTTTGACGGATGAATTCCTTTTTCTCCTTTTTCCCTTCTTTCGTCATAGACATCCCCTCCTCCTGAGAAAGCGTAAACTAAGATAAATCACGTGATTCTTATACTCGGCTTATTATACTATATTTTCTTTTTATAGTCGCAATAAAATACATAAATCCAAATATACTTGTACAATTCGACTTTTTTCGTTTGCAATTTAATTGGCTGTCAATTAAGCCTTAGCTTCAAATAAAAAACTATAGAACGCAATAAAGCTGGCCATTGGCCAGCTTTGGTTTTATTTACCTTCTTTTTCTTCTTCTTCTTCAAGGAATGTATTAAGCATTTCCTCAATTAAATCCCACTCTTCATCCGTTTCTATCGGCATTAATTCGCCGTCTTGATTATCTTCACTAGGGATAAAAGCTGAAGCGTGGATATCAATTTCTTCATCATCATTATCATCTGCGCCAATTGGGTAGTAAAGGACGTATGACTTTCCAAATTCCTCAGAATCAAATGTAAATAACACTTCACATAGCTGCTCGTTTCCTTCTTCATCTACTACAGTAATATTGTTTTCTCCATGGTTCATTCTGTTCACCTCATCGTATTTTGACTATCTATATAGCCTTGTAAAATCATGACGGCTGCCATTTTATCAATGACCTTTTTACGCTTTTTTCGACTGACATCCGCCTCTAGAAGAACTCTTTCAGCTGCCATTGTTGTCAGTCGCTCGTCCCATAATACGACAGGCAAGCCAAATCGTTTTTCTAGTTCGGAAGCGTAAAATTGGCTTGCTTCTCCACGCGGACCGATCGTCCCATTCATATTTTTCGGCAAGCCGACAACAATTTTACTAACTTCATTCTCATTAATAATCTTTCCAATCTGCTCGAAACCAAACTCATTTTTCTCTTCATTTATCTTTAAAGTTTCCAAGCCTTGAGCAGTCCAGCCTAGTGCATCACTAAGCGCAATGCCGACCGTTTTTGAGCCGACATCCAATCCCATTGTCCGCATATATTATCCCTTTCGCTGCTGTTTTAAATATGATTTGACTAACTCTTCAATGATTTCGTCACGTTCGAGTTTGCGAATAATATTGCGCGCATCCTTATGGCGGGGAATGTAAGCAGGATCCCCCGACAGCAAATAACCAACGATTTGGTTAATAGGGTTATACCCTTTATCTTGAAGAGCTTCATACACTTGCAAAAGCACCTGATTAACATCATGTTCCATGGGCTCTTCAGGAAAATTGAATCTCATTGTATTATCAAATGAGCTCATTTCTTACACCTCGCTTTTTTGATGAAAAGCTCTAATGAAAGAGCTTTTCTTTATACACAAATCATTGTTTAAGTTCGATTATTAGGTTTCAGCATTTAATAAAATCCTAATTATATCCATATATTGAACATTTTCGACAGGTTACCTTCATTTTACACTACTTTGTGTATATATCAAAAGGTTTTAACCCATTCTTCAACAAAATTCAATGCACTTTCAAGCTTTTCTGGATCTTTACCGCCTGCTTGCGCCATATCTGGACGGCCACCGCCTCCACCTCCGCAGCGAGTAGCCACTTCTTTAATAATTTTTCCTGCCTGGTATCCTTTTTCAATTAAATCCTTTGTCACACCAGCAATTAAATTAACTTTATCATCATTAACACTGCCTAATACAACAATGGCGGAACCAAGCTTATTCTTTAAGTCGTCTGCCATATTCCGCAGGTTATTCATGTCAGATGCTGCAACTTTAGCGGCTAATACAGTTACTCCATTAATCTCTTTAGCTTTCGACACAAGGCTTCCAGCTTCAATATTGCCCAATTTCGCTGCCAATGATTCATTTTCTCTTTGCAGCTGTTTCATTTCGGTTAATAATACCTCAATTCTTCCAGCTAAATCTTTCGGATTGGCTTTTAATTTATTTGCAGCTTCCTTTAATATACTTATTTGATCATTTAATAATTGGTATGCTGCTTCACCCGTTACAGCCTCAATCCTGCGCGTGCCTGCTCCAATCCCGCTTTCTGATTGGATTTTGAATAGACCAATTACAGATGTGTTCGGAACATGGCATCCCCCGCAAAGTTCAAGACTATAATCACCGACTTGAACAACTCGGACAATCTTGCCGTACTTTTCACCGAATAGCGCCATAGCTCCCATCGCTTTAGCCTCTTCAATGTCTTTGTAATCAATTTCTAATTCCAAACTGCGCCAAATTTTTTCATTCACAATGTTTTCAATTTTCTCGAGCTCTTCAGCAGTGATCTGCCCGAAGTGTGAGAAGTCAAAGCGCAAACGGTCAGGCTCTACTAATGAACCTGCTTGGTTAACATGATTTCCAAGAACATCTTTTAACGCCTGATGAAGCAAATGGGTTGCTGTATGATTCTTAATGATCTTTGAACGTGATGCTTCATCCACACTTGCATGCACACGATCATTTAATTTCAACGTTCCTGTTTTAACGGTTGCTTTATGAAGATTTTGGCCATTTGGTGCCTTTTGAACATCTTTAATCACAACTTTTAAACCTTCAGCTTCTAAAATTCCGCTGTCAGCAATTTGACCGCCGCTCTCCGCATAGAAAGGCGTAATATCTAAAATAAGCTGTACTTCTTCGCCTAAATGCGCTTCATTAATCAGCTGTCCATCCTTAACGATTGCTACAATTTGAGAATCTGCCTCAAGGTTATCATAGCCAGTAAATTGACTTTCAACCTTTATTTCTCCTAATACTCCACCTTGAACCTGCATGGAATCAACATCTTGTCTTGCTGCTCTAGCACGTTCACGCTGGCGGTTCATTTCTAGCTCAAAACCATCATGATCAACCTTCATACCTTCTTCTTCAGCATATTCCTCTGTTAACTCAACAGGGAACCCATACGTATCATATAAACGGAAGACATCCTCGCCCTGGATCAGATCGCTTCCTTTTTCTTTTTCTTTTTTAATAACAGCTGATAAAATAGTCAGTCCTTCATGAAGGGTTTCATGGAAACGTTCCTCTTCATTTTTAATTACTTTTTGGATAAATTCTTCTTTTTCTTTTACTTGCGGGTAGAAATCCTGCATAATCTCCCCAACCACTGGGACTAGCTCAAACATAAATGGACGATTGATATTGATTTGTTTTGCATAACGGACCGCTCTGCGCAGCAAGCGTCTTAAAACATACCCACGGCCTTCGTTTGATGGAAGCGCCCCATCTCCGACTGCAAATGCAACAGTCCGAATATGATCGGCAATTACTTTAAATGCAACGTCAGTTTCTATATTTTTTCCATATTTCACACCAGAGATTTCTTCTGTTCCTCGGATGATTGGCATGAAAAGGTCTGTATCAAAGTTTGTTCGGACATTTTGAACAACGGATGCCATCCGTTCAAGCCCCATCCCAGTATCAATATTTTTCTTTGGAAGCGGAGTATACGTTCCATCTGGATTATGGTTAAACTCTGAAAAAACAAGATTCCAAACCTCTAGATATCTTTCATTTTCTCCGCCTGGGTATAATTCAGGATCATTTAGGTCATCGCCATACTCAGGTCCACGATCATAAAAGATTTCTGTATTCGGACCGCTTGGACCCTCTCCAATATCCCAGAAGTTTCCTTCTAAACGAATGATTCTTTCTTCTGGAACACCAATTTGCTTTCTCCAAATATCAAATGCTTCATCATCTTCTGGATGGATTGTGACAGATAATTTATCCGCTTCAAAGCCAATCCATTTTTCATCGGTAAGAAATTCCCATGCCCATTCGATTGCTTCCTCTTTAAAATAGTCACCAATCGAGAAATTCCCAAGCATTTCAAAAAAAGTATGATGGCGAGCTGTTTTTCCAACGTTCTCAATATCATTCGTACGAATGGATTTTTGGGCGTTTGTAATTCTTGGATTTTCCGGAATAACACGGCCATCAAAATATTTCTTCAACGTTGCAACTCCGCTATTAATCCAAAGCAAAGTTGGATCTTCATGCGGCACTAAGGAAGCACTCGGTTCAATAGAGTGGCCTTTTTCCTTGAAAAACTCTAAAAATAGACGGCGAATGTCAGAACCTGATAATTGTTTCATGATTATTCCTCCTAAAATTTATGTTTAGTATTGATAGATCAGCGAATTTCCCGATAAATCAGCGACCTTGCAAATATATCCGCGACTTCCCTTTTTGCTATTACCCAAGTATTTTTATACGCAAAAAAGCCCTCATCCCTATACAGGGACGAGAGCTTGCTCGTGGTACCACCCTGATTCAGAAGGCAGTCAATCTAATAACCTTCATCTCTCAGATCCTTAACGCGGAATAAACGGCAGGAATTAGCTGCACTCGGGATTAGCATTCTGTTATCCTTCATCTAGGAATTCTTCCAGCCAAGGAATTCCCTTTCTTTAGATGGTCTATAACATACTCGTTCCTTCTTCGTATTTTCTAGCTTCACTTTTCTAATATAGTCTGAATTATAACGATTTAAAATCATGTTTGTCAACATTTCCTTCAAGAACGTGAAAATTTTGAGTTAGGTCCTTTTATAAAATGCGATCTAGCATGAACAAGACTTACTTTTATGACAGCTAAAACCGGTACAGCTATGATTAAGCCTATGACACCACCCGCTTCTCCACCAGCTAATAGGGCAAACATAATGACTAGCGGGTGCATATCTAAACTTTTTCCAACAATCAAAGGTGATAATATGTTTCCTTCGAGAAATTGCAGGACAAAAACAATAATAACCGAAATGATCACCATTTTTATTGATATAGCGAAAGCAATTATGACTGCTGGGATGGCGCCGACAAATGCACCGAAATAGGGGATAACATTTGTTAATCCAATTATTAAACCAAGCAGTAAAGGATATTTCATCCCAACGAACCAAAAGAGCAGCGCAGAAATGGCTCCAATTGCCACACAGACAATGATCTGTCCCCTTATATAGCCTCCAAGGGACTTATCGATATCCCGCAAAAATAATATGCCTTCCTGCCTCCACTTTCTAGGTGTTAAATACCACACGGTCCGTTTCATTACATCATAATCCTTGATCATATAAAATGATATAAACGGAATAAGGGCAATGATTATAGAATAATTTAATATATTTATAAGGATATTCACACTTTTCGAAAGCATTTTATCTAAAGAAGATTCCATAGCGAGAATCCCTTCATCAATTCTTGCCTGAATACCCTCAGGCCATGACGAGGTTTTCTCCTGGATTATATCAATCCAACCTCGATACTGATTCGCAAATTGTGGCGCATTTTCCGATAAATCTTCTAATTGATGTATAAAGGCTGGTATCCCTTTATAAAGGGTCAAACCAATCCCTCCGAAAAATAATATATAAATGCCGAAAACAACAAGTCCTTTATGAAGACCGCTATTATTAAGTTTTTCTACAATTGGATGAAGCAAATAGGATATAAAAGCAGCAATAATGAAAGGGAGCAGCACAGCAAATGTAACTTTTAGGATGGGCAGCCATAACTCCCTTAGTTTCAAAAAAACAAATAATACAATAAATAGAAGAAGGAGAAAGCCCAAGCGGTAATACCATTTTAACCGAATATCCACGTTCTCCCTCCTTAATTATTTTTTATTTTTCGTGCAAATTGTGTAAATTATTCATCGGAAAAAGAGGCTAACACGATAAAGTGTTAGCCTCTCTCAAGTTAAAATAGTCTGGTAATTCTTCTCTGCAGCTTTTTCATTTGACGCTGTGACATTAGGTTGTTTCTTTGAACAAGATTATAGGCAGCCATTCCAGCACCGAATGCCATGGCTGTAGTTATCATTTTTTTCAATCCAATCACCTCGTTACAATATATTGTTTATTTTGTTAAACAGTTAGTTTGCAACGATGGGTCAGCATCATTTAGGAAAGATATCGGCGTTCCTCTTCTTCAAATAAATCATCGAGTGAACTCAATGTTCCATCTTCTTCAACCTGATGGGTATTAATTACACCATTAGAAATGGTTAGCTCAATAAAGCAGCCCCAGCAATAATATTGACTGATTCCAATTTTTCCAATATCTTTACTTTGGCAATTAGGACATTTTAACATGGAGCAGACACCTCACTCTTTAACGTTAACAATGATAGCGTCCTTTCCAATTGCAGGGGGAGACTCGGTTTTTACCACGCGTTTTCCTTCCAGCATATCTGAAAAAAAGCCATCCGATAGTTCATACCCTACAATTGTCCCCACTTCTTCTTGAAAGTATACATCTTCTAATAACCCTAGCCGTTCCCCTTCTCTTGTCATCATCATTTTCCCAATTAGCCGGTTTTGGCTATCAAAGGTGTATTCGTCCATTTTCTTTATTGGCTCAAGAACCTGTTCGGTTTCAACCATGACTCCATCCCATCCAAATGATGAAACATTCTTCACTTCAAGTAAAAGAGATTTTTTGAAGAAAGCGCCCTTTCGAACAATTAAGCCTGTAACGACCCCACCACTTGAAATGCTTATATCAAAAACTTCGCCAATTTTTGTTCCACTTTCTATTTCTATAACTGGGAGTCCTTTTAATAGTGAAAATGTCCGCAAAAGATGTCCCACCCTTCCGGAACATTTATAGTTTGCGTTTTCTTTCATCTAAAAATAAGGTGAATCACTTACCAATCTCCCCAGTAAAATCATATATGAAAATTTGTTATTTCTTGTTATACCTTGGCTTATTAAACCTTTCATTTCGTTCCCCAGCATCGGAAAGCTCTTCAGAAAATTCCATTTCCTGTTTACCTATCGCAAGCTTTGACGATTTAATTTCTACCGCTGTCATATTATTATTCGGAGCTGCTTCCTCATTCCATTTGCCCATCATAATACCTCCTTATTAGAAAAGTGGAAGCGCCTCGCTCACCCCCGACAAGCACAAGACAAGCCTCCCGGAAAGGTGTTCTTTACCTTTCTGGGAGGATTGGCTTGTGACCTCGAGGGGGTAGGCGCTGTAGCTAGACAACATCTAAAAAAAAGCTAAGGAAAGAACAGTCTTTTATACTGCTCTTCCCTTAGCTTCTTTCGGTTTCCATAAAATCATACGGCGTGATATTTTCCATTCCTATTAATGGATCTGCCTTCATTAGCACTTCATAAGTTGGAAGTTCATCATCAGCTTCAGATTTATCAACTGCAAACGAGTCCAAAATGGTCTCCTGCAGCCTTTCAGTTAGAGTAGTAAGCCTCGAGAGCTCATCTGTTCTTTCAACTCCTAATCTAAATGCTTCTTCTTCACCACATAATATGAGAAATTGTTTACTGCGGGTAATAGCCGTATACAATAAATTTCTTCGCAGCATACGATAATAACTTTTCACAACAGGCAAAATCACAATCGGAAACTCACTTCCCTGTGATTTGTGGACAGAACAGCAATAGGCAAGGGTAATTTGATTTAAGTCTTGACGAGTATAAGTTACTTCTGTTCCATCAAAAGATACAATAATCATATCCTGTTTTTCCGTATTTTCCTTTGCATAGAAAATAGAAATGATTTCACCCATATCCCCGTTAAAAACATGACTTTCAGGCTGATTGACAAGCTGGAGAACTTTATCGCCTATACGGTATTTAACATCCCCAAACGCAAGCTCTTTTCGACTTCCGTCAGGATTCGGATTGAAAATCTCCTGAAGAATTTCATTCAGCTTATCAATTCCAGCTGGTCCCCTGTACATCGGTGCTAAAACCTGAATATCCTTTGCTGTATATCCCTTTTTCTTAGCATTTAAAACTACTTTTTCTACGACAGTTGCGATTTGCCCTGGACTGCATTGAAAAAATGATCTGTCTGCTTGCTGTACGGTCACATTCATCGAAAGCTTTCCCTTTTTCATTTCATGGGCAAGCTCGATTATCGAAGATCCTTCAGCTTGACGGTATATGTCAGTTAACCGAACAGTAGGAATTCTCTCAGACTGCAGCAAATCCTTTAGAACCTGGCCCGGTCCCACTGATGGAAGCTGATCCTCATCCCCAACTAAGATCACTTGCAAATTTTCCGGAAGTGCCTTGAAGAGCTGATTGGCTAGCCAAATATCAACCATGGAGGTTTCATCAACGATTAAGATTTTACCCTCCAATAAATTTTCTTCACCACGATCGAATCCCTCTGTTCCATTCCAGCCAAGCAGTCTGTGAATAGTGACTGCAGGCAAGCCTGTGGATTCCGCCATTCTCTTAGCTGCCCTTCCTGTTGGTGCTGCTAAGAGAAATGGGAAGGGCTCCTCCTTCTTGTAATCTTTAGGATCTAACGAACAACCATGCAGTTCCGCATATAATTCAACAATACCTTTAATAACTGTTGTTTTTCCTGTACCTGGTCCACCAGTTAGTATTAGCATCGGAGACATAAGCGCCGTTTGGATTGCCTCTTTCTGTGTCGGCGCATATTGAACCTTTAGACGTTCTTCTAATTTTCCAAGAGCCAGAAGAAACTCAGATTCCGGGAATTGTTCATGATATTGAGTTTGGTTCAATATTCGTTTAATATTTGTAACAAGTCCTTTTTCAGAAAAATAAAGCGAAGGCAAATACAGCCTTTGCTCCTCGACCATGATTTTTCCCTCTTCTTGAAGCTTTATAACTTCTTTGGAAATATCATTGAATTCAATTTCATCTCGCTTATTTTCCTCTAAAAGTCTTTGCGTGCTTTGAAGAAGATCTCTTGCTTCTACGTATACATGCCCAGCCTGCATGCTTTCCATTTCTAATATGTAAAGGCAAGCTGCTCTAATTCTTGCTGGGTGATTGCCCGATATTCCGAGCTTATATCCAAGCTCGTCTGCCCTGCCAAATCCAATTCCCTCGATATCCTCAACGAGCTGATAAGGGTTTTTCTGGATTGTTTCGATCGTCATCTCTTTATAGACTTGGTAGATCCTCATGGATATCTGAGGACCAAATCCATATTGATTTAAAGCAATCATGGCCTGCTCAATGCCTTGATGCTGCATGAGTGTATCGTATAAGGACTTCGCTTTCTCAGGAGGCAGTTTTGGGATTCCATCAAGTAGGGACGGTTCATTAAGAATTCTAGTTATTGCATTTTCCCCCAATATTTCAACGATATTTTCGGCTGTTTTTTTACCAATGCCTTTAAATAATTCACTGGAAAGGTAATTAACAACGCCCTGTTTAGTCTGAGGGATATCTTTGCGATAATGGCTAGCATGAAGCTGAACTCCAAATTTAGGGTGTTCTTTCAATTCTCCGTAAAAAATATATGTTTCCTGCTCATGCATTTTCGGAAAATATCCTGTAATAACTGCTTCTTTATCTTCATAATGATGATTCGTTTCGTCCACTCGAATCCGTAAAACCGTATATAAATTTTGTTCATTATGAAAAATGGTTACAAGATGCCTGCCTTTCATATACTTCTTTTCCTGTTCCGAAAATAAATCTAAAGTCCCCTGTAACTCCTGCTTATCCATCGATCTGCCTCCTTTCCTCCATACTTCAATTTCCTATTGAGCCGTTCCTTTTTCAATTAACTTTTTGCCGTATCCTGCCAATAGATGGTCTGGCTGAATTTCTAGTGCTTTTTCGAAATAATGCAGTGCTTGTTCTTCCTCTTCCTTGAATCCATATGCGACACCAAGATTATAATAAGCATCTGAATGGTTCGGATCGATTTGAATACATTTCTTAAGCTGAATAATAGATTCATCGATAAAGTTTTCTTGAGCCAAGCATAAGCCATATTGAAACAATACTTCAGCATCATTTTCATTTAATTCTGTGCTTCTTTGTAAATAGGGCAAGGCTAATTTTCCTTGTTCCATCGCTATTAAAGATAATCCAAGCATAAAATAATTATCACCGGATTCCATTCCCTTTTTCATCGCGGTTTCAAACATATTCTTTGCTTCCTGAAAATTTTGAAGATCGTATTGCAAGTTTCCTGCACTATAATAGGCTGCAGCCGCATTTTCATCCAACTTAATTGCTTTTTCATAAAACTTTAATGCTTTTTCCGTTTCACCTACAACGGATAATACATTGCCAAAATTAATATAAGAGGTCGGGTCTGAAGGATTTTCTTCAATGGCTTCCATAAATACCGTTGCCGCCTCTTCCCATTTTCCTTCTTCCATATATTGAATACCTAATTGGTTTTTATCCATATTAAATTCACTCCGTTCCATTTAGAAGTATAGCATATTCTTTAAGGTTTCAAACGAGAAAAAAGGGCTCATCGACTCTGTTTTAACAGAACCGAAAGAGCCCTTACTTCATGATTAAACTAATTTATCCGACATAATCAAGTCGCTTTCCGTCTTTAAATACTTCATCAATCGTTCCGCCGCCTAGGCACTCATCTCCATGATAAAAAACTACTGCCTGTCCAGGAGTTATCGCTCTAATCGGTTCATCAAAAATAACTCTTACTTTGTCATCCCCAAGCAGCTCAACAGTTACATCGTTATCAGGCTGACGGTATCTAAATTTAGCTGTACATTTAAAAGTTTTCGGCTTGTCTTTGTCCGATACCCAGCCAATGTTTACAGCTGTAATAGAGTGAGAATAGAGCTTTTCATTGTGGAACCCTTGACCGACAATCAGAACATTTCTCTTCAAGTCCTTTCCAATTGCAAACCAAGGTTCACCCGCTCCACCGATGCCTAATCCATGCCGCTGGCCAATTGTATAATACATCAGACCATCATGTTTTCCCATTACTTTGCCATCGAAGGTTTCCATATTGCCAGGCTGAGCTGGTAAATAACCTCCAAGGAATTCCTTGAAATTTCGTTCGCCAATAAAGCATATTCCTGTACTATCCTTCTTTGTCGCTGTAGCAAGATTTGCCTCAATAGCAATTTCCCTGACCTTAGACTTTTCAATATCGCCAATCGGGAACATGACTTTTTCTAGCTGCGCCTGTCCAAGCTGGTTTAGGAAATACGTTTGATCCTTATTCTCATCAATGCCTCGAAGCATTTTATATTCTCCATCGCGGAAATCGACTCTCGCATAATGTCCTGTCGCCAAGTAATCAGCACCGAGCTTCATAGCATGCTCAAGAAAAGCTTTAAATTTAATTTCTTTATTGCACATGACATCAGGGTTCGGAGTCCGGCCAGCTTTATACTCATCTAGAAAATAGGTAAATACCTTATCCCAATATTGCTTTTCAAAGTTAACAGCATAATAAGGTATCCCAATTTGGTTGCAGACGCGAATGACATCATTATAATCCTCAGTTGCTGTACAAACACCGTTTTCATCTGTGTCATCCCAGTTTTTCATAAAAATTCCAATGACATCATACCCTTGTTGCTTTAACAATAGGGCTGCAACTGATGAGTCTACACCGCCTGACATCCCAATAACTACCCTTGTATCCTTAGGCTCTTTTTTCATGTAATTTCACCACGCTTCTATACAAAGTTTCTATGTTGTTAATCGCTTAACGATTCTGCCTGTTTCTTCCGCAACCTTTTCAATTTGTTCCATAGTATTGAATAGGCCAAAACTAAAACGAATGGAATTTTGAATGCGCGGATCATCCTTTCCAAACATGGCCACAAGAACATGTGACGGATCGATCGAGCCTGCTGTACAGGCTGAACCGCTAGATGCAGCAATGCCAGCTAAATCAAGATTCACAAGCATTGCTTCAACATTCGTTCCGGGAAAGCTTAAGTTTAAAACATGGGGCAAAGAAAAATCAAGCGATCCGTTTTGTATAAACTCTATATGTTGATCTAAGAGCTTTTTCATGTAAGCAGACTTAAACTTCAGGTATTCTTCCTTCTTCGTTTCCATCTCCTGCTGAGAGATGCGTACAGCCTCCAAAAATCCGGCAATGGACGGCACATTTTCAGTACCAGCTCGTCTTTTTCTTTCCTGCTCCCCGCCAAAAAGCCGTGGTGCAAGTTTAATATCTGTATTTGCATATAAGAATCCAATCCCTTTTGGTCCATTCATCTTATGTGCCGAAACGGACATTAAATCAATTCCGCATTCCTTGACATTGATTTTTTCAAGACCGTATGCCTGAACTGCATCTGTATGAAATATCGCAGGATGTTCTTTTAAGATTTGGCCAATTTCCCTTATTGGCTGTATCGTTCCAACCTCATTATTGCCGTACATAATCGTTACAAGAATTGTATCATCTCTTAAGGCTTTCTCTAGATCCGCTAAAGAAATTCTCCCCTCTTGATCAACTGGCAAGTAAGTAATTTCAAACCCAAGATTCTTCAGCTGCTCGCAAGTATGAAGGACAGCGTGATGCTCAATTTGGGTTGTAATAATATGTTTTCCTTTATGCTGACTAGAATGGGCAACGCCAAAAATTGCATGGTTATCCGCTTCTGTTCCTCCGCTCGTAAAAATGATATCATTCGCTTTTGCCCCGATACTTTTCGCTATTTCTTCCCGAGCCTCATCGATAATATGGCGGGCACCTCGGCCAAAAGAATGAATACTGGAAGGATTGCCAAATTCAGCATTCATAACCTCCATCATTTTATCAATCACCTTTGGGTGCATCGGAGAAGTTGCTGCATGATCAACGTAAATCCGCTCCAAATTTTTCACCTTCTTAATTTATACTCTTTAGCTATTATCTGCGACTTTTCGGATATATCCGTTGCTTTCGCAAATAAATCCGCTGCTTTCGCAAATATTTAAGCTACAGTTACATTTTTACTCTTAAATATAAAACATATAGCCGTCCGTATCTCCATCATCTTTATAATTAGCTAGATCTTCAAGTGTTGTATTATCCAGGACATCTTTCACTGCATCACGTATTCTCATCCAAAGATGTTTCTTCGCTGGCTCCTCGTCTTCAATCCCTTCTACAGGACTTATTGGACCTTCCAAGACACGTATAATGTCTCCTGATGTTATATTTGCTGGAAGATCTCCCAAAATATATCCGCCATAAGCTCCTCTAATACTCTTTACTAAGCCTGCATTCCGTAAAGGAGCAATTAGCTGTTCCAAATAATGTTCAGAAAGATCATTCGTCTGAGCAATCGATTTTAAAGAAATAGGACCTTCTCCATGCTTTTTAGCCAATTCCATCATAATCGTTAAACCATAGCGGCCTTTTGTCGATATTTTCATTAACTAACACCTCTATCTTTATCATTTATAGCAGTCACTGCATTTTTCGCTTTCATTTTAACTAAAAATCGATCCGTCACTTTTTGGCATTGCGGCAAAGCAATACCTGCAATTGGACCAATTGAAATTCCGATAATAATTGTTCCCCAAAAAACAGGTCCTCCGAGCTGCCAGCCAATTAATAGCACAACAATTTCCATACAAAGCCTAGCATGGGCAACTTTCCAGCCTGTTTTTGATGTTAAAGCAATCATGAGGCTATCCCTTGGACCCGCCCCAAATTGTGCCGAAATATAAATTCCCATTCCGTAGCAGCAAGTAATAATTCCGCAGATAAACATCATGATTTTCCCTGTAAGTGAGGATGGGGTTTGCATAAATGGAAGCATAAAATAAAAATCCACAAATAAACCAAATAAAACCATATTTAAAAAAGTACCCATTTTCGGGAACTCCTTTAAAATAATAGATGATAAAGCCAAAATGGCGAATCCGATAATTATAGACCAGCTTCCAATAGTAAGCCCGAATTGATAATATAAGCCTACATGAAGGACATCCCATGGTGTTGCACCTAAATCAGCAAGAATTAACAGTACAACCCCAAGAGTCATTACGAGCAGGCCTACTATAAAAACAATGAATCTTGACCCTATTTGACCCCTTTTTTTCATGTTCACCTGTCCATTTCTCCCCATAAGTTAAGCTTATTCTTAGTATATAGATAGACTTTTGTTATTATAGCATATTTAATAATGATAATCATTTTGTGATTCCTATAATTATGGTATGTTTAATAATATTGTTCCTTCGTTAATTGGATTAGAAGTTTTGGAGTGATGAAATTGAATATAAAGCCATTAGCATTCCGAATGAGACCGCGGACGATCGAAGAAATAATTGGGCAAGAGCATCTTGTAGCAGAAGGAAAAATTATTAATCGAATGGTGAAAGCTAAACAGCTGAGCTCGATGATTTTATACGGACCTCCTGGAATAGGCAAAACATCCATTGCCAGTGCAATTGCCGGAAGCACCCGTTTCGCTTTTCGGAACTTAAATGCTGTTACGAATAATAAAAAAGATATGGAAATCGTTGCTGCCGAGGCAAAAATGTCCGGAAAAGTGATACTGCTCCTTGACGAAGTACACAGGTTAGATAAAGGTAAGCAAGATTTCCTTCTCCCTTTTTTAGAAAATGGGATGATTACATTAATTGGTGCAACGACAAGCAACCCTTATCATGCCATTAATCCAGCGATCCGCAGCCGCTGTCAAATTTTTGAACTGAAGCCTTTATCAGTTGAAAATATTAAAGAGGCCTTGCTCCGAGCAATCGAGGATAAGGAACGAGGATTAGGAGAAAAACATGTTCATGTAACAGAAGAGGCACTTACGCATTTCTCAACTGCCTCAAACGGAGATGTAAGAAGCTCGTTAAATGCTTTAGAACTGGCTGTTTTATCAACTGAAGCTAATAGCGATAACATCATCCAAATTGATTTAGCGGCAGCTGAAGAATGCATGCAGCGAAAAAGCTTAACTCATGATAAAGATGGGGATGCTCATTACGATGTTCTCTCTGCATTTCAGAAATCGATCCGGGGAAGCGATGTCAATGCCGCTTTGCATTATTTAGGAAGATTAATTGAGGCAGGGGATTTACAAAGCATTAGCAGACGATTACTAGTAATCGCCTATGAAGATATCGGACTTGCTTCACCTCAAGCCGGTGCAAGAACGTTGGCGGCGATTGAAACCGCGGAAAGAGTTGGTTTTCCAGAAGGGAGAATACCACTTGCCAATGCAGTTATTGAATTATGCTTATCACCGAAATCAAACTCAGCGATAATGGCTATCGATGCGGCTCTTGCCGACATTAGGCATGGCATTAGCGGGGAAGTTCCAGATCATCTTAAGGATGCCCATTACAAAGGGGCAAAAGAACTTGGCAGAGGCATTGATTATAAATATCCCCACGATTATGAAGGTGGCTGGGTTAAGCAGCAATACCTTCCTAATAATATTAAAAATAAGGTTTATTACCAGCCAAAGAAAACGGGCAAATTTGAGCAGGCTATATCTGTCATTTACTCTAATCTCCAAAAGTAAAAAAAAGATGAAATCAGCTATTTTTTTGATTTCATCTTTTTTTTATTTATCGGCCTTTTTATCCTAAAGAATATTAAACATGACTATGATGGATGCTAACGTGTTTGCACAGCCATGAAGCAGCCAGCTTGACACAATAGAGCCCTCTGATTGCTTCTCATTTAACCACCCCATTAACCAACCAGCTATTCCTGTAATGAGTGTGATAATAACTGCCCCCCAAAAACCTGCGTAAGAAAAAAGAAAAATCCCATGCAGAAGCCCAAATAATAAACTTTGTACTCCATTTCCGACTTGTAATCCAAATTTGTGAACTAATCTTTTCATTAAAAATCCTCTAAAAAAAACTTCCTCTGATAATCCCGTCTGTAAAAAAGCATAGATTAAAGCTGGAATTAATGCATCGATGCCCTTTCCAGAAAATTGGGCTGTTGCCAAAACTGATTGGTCAACAAAATAGGGGATAATAATAAATGACGGAATGGATAAAAATATTATTGTAGCGATAAATGTAATCACATATTTCCTTTTGTTATGAATAATAGGCTTTTTAAAACCTACCCATCTAAAAAAACTCGTTTCCTTCCTGCCAAAAATCAACCACCAAATAAAGGGGATGATTGAGAGTAGCGATACTTGTAAAATTGCAGTAATAAGAGAATTTATTATTTGCATAAGATAACCTCCTATATACTTTAAGCAGCTACATCCCTTTTCTTGAATACGTAGAAAGTCACTGCTTGAAATAATGCGAAATATAAAACTAACATGATGACAGAGAAGCCTAATGTCATTCCTTCAACCATTGGAGATCCTTCAAAATATTGCAGTAAATCAGTGTTTGCAAATAATAAATATTTCGCCCATTCATACTTCATTGAGATAAGTCTAGTCACCTGTCCCCCCATGAATAAAAGGAATAAGGATAACCCAATCGCTAGGGAACTATTTCTAAATGCTGCTGAAATCATAAAGGCCATCGTAGCAAGCATCAGCATATTAATAGATTTAAGACCGTAATAAGAAATTAAATGTGCAAGCATGCTTTGTTCGGTCACTTTCCCGTTAAAATAGTTTAAATAAGGGGTAGGGGGTTCCGGCAATCCGAATAGAATCGCTCCTAGACCTGCTGAGTAGACGAACAATAGAAGAAGCATAAATAAACCAAATATCAAAACTGTTAAATACTTTGCCAGTAAAATCTTTCCTCTTTTTATCGGCCTGATCAATAACAGCTTAATGGTTCCCCAATTAAATTCACTAGCGACAATTCCTGCTGCAATAATGATTGTAAATAAGCCAACAAATTCAATTGTCTGGGAAGCATCATTCACAAATCCCCAGACTGAATAATCTTCATTTGGAGAAATATCATGGTCGATTCGATACGTATTGATCGCTATTTCTCTTTCATAATGATCCTTCATTTCTCTAGGTGCAGAACTGCCCATTTCTTCTAACTGCTTTTTATAACTGTCATTCTGAACTTGTAGTCCTCTTTTCCATTCTGTGTTATCCGGTACAGACCCTTTCGTTTCCTGATATTTAATAAAGCCACCAGCTATCGTTGTGACTAAAAGGAGAATTCCAATCATGACATACGTCCCAGGTCGCTTAAATATTTTCATCCATTCATTTTGGATTAGTCTAAACATGCTCCGTCACCTCCTTGGAAGTCACTTCTAGGAATCGATCTTCTAGTGTTTTTGTCATCTCTTTAATTCCATAAATTTGTATTCCATTATTAACGAGCTCTTTTACTATAACTGGAACAGCCTCTCTTTTTAACGGAACCGCGATGCCATTTTCAATCAGCTGCACCTGTAGATCAGAGTATAACTCCCTTATTACAAAACTTGCTTTCTCCTTTTCATCGACTTCAATCTCATAAACCTTTTCATTACCTTGGACAAAATCGCTCATAAGCTGTACATCAATGAGCTTTCCTTTTTGGATAATGCCGATACGGTCACACATCATTTCCATTTCAGATAAAAGGTGGCTTGATACGATAACTGCCATATCCCTTTCCCTGGCAAGCATTCTTAGATGATCCCTGATCTCCCTTATTCCGGCCGGGTCTAATCCATTGGTCGGCTCATCAAGAATCAATACCTTTGGATCATGGAGAAGGCATTGTGCGAGTCCTAATCTTTGTCTCATCCCGAGAGAATAAGTTTTTACCTTGTCATGGATTCTATCTGTCAGACCGACAAGCTCAACAGTCTCATTTATTTTTTCTTTCGTTACTCCCTTAGACATTCTTGCATAATGAACAAGGTTCTGATACCCGCTCATAAATTTATACATTTCAGGGTTCTCAACAATGGCACCTACATGAGTAATGGCTTTTTCAAAATCTGTTTTAATACTGTGGCCAAGGATTTTGATATCACCAGATGTCATCCCAATTAACCCTACTATCATCCGAATGGTGGTCGTCTTTCCAGCACCGTTTGGTCCAAGAAAACCAAACACTTCTCCTTTATTAACATTAAAGCTCAAAGAATCAATGATTGTTCTGCCTTTAATGGTTTTTGTTACGTTTTGAATTTCCACAATGGCTTTCAATTATTTTCCCTCCCATCCGAAAATGTCTTTTTCATCCATTCAATGATGGAAAGACCTTCAGTTTCTCTCAATTCCTCTACATGATGACGGGCGATTATTTTCCCATTTTGAATAGCAAGCACTTCATCAAGTAAAGGCTCAATTTCATCAATTTCATGTGTAGCGATAATCACGATTTGGTTTTCAAAATCAATATAAGAGAGCAATCCCTTTACGATTGAATCCCTTACCATTGGATCAAGGCCAGAAAAAGGTTCATCTAACAGCAATACAGATGCTTCCCTTGCTAAAACAAGAACAAGCTTTAAACGGCCGCGGTTTCCTTTTGACAACTGCTTAATTTTTTTATTCGGATCCAAGTTCATAAATTGAAGTAATTCTTCCGCCCGTTCCATTCGAAAATCTGCAAACTGTGTAGCATAAAAATTGATCATATCCTTTACCTTAAAAGACGGGTAGAACATATCAAGTTCCGACAAATAAGCTACACTTCCCGCAACTCTTCGATCAGATGCTTGCCCATTCACAATTACCTTCCCAGCAGATGGGAGGACAAGACCGGCAATCATCTTCAATGTTGTAGATTTGCCGCTTCCGTTAGGACCAAGCAAGCCATATATTTTCCCGCTTTCAAGCTTAAAGGAAACATCGTCTAACCCAAGTTCACGTCCATACTTTTTCGTTACATGCTGAAATTCAATCATCCTAATCACCCAGCCTTCCCTTTATAAAAAACTCTAAGCCGGAAACCATTTCTTCTTCTGAAAAGCCAAGCTCTTTCATATTAGTAAAGAAGGCTTCAATAATATCCATTTGCAGTTTGCCTTTTAATTCCTTTATTAGATTTGTATTTTCAGTTACAAATGTTCCTTGCCCGCGTTTCGTCTCCACAATTTCCATCCTTTCTAACTCACTATATGTTCGTTGAATTGTATTTGGATTAACACCTGTTTGTATCGCCATTTCACGGACAGAGGGAAGCTTATTTCCAGGCACTAACTCCCCTCTAATGATTTGCTGATTTATTTTATCAACGATTTGCATATATATTGGCTTCGATGCTTGGAATTCTTCTCCCAACACACTACACCTCCACTTTCCGTTCTAATAGCCAAACTGCGATGAGGAAAACGATGACCGCTACAGCTGTATACATAATTCCGTTCATAATTGATATTTCAGCCGTATCTACTAATCCTGCTGATGCAGAGGTTTTTTCCGCTTCAAACTTTAAGGTTTTCATTGGAGCTAACTGGATAACACCTATATTTATAAACTTTTTATAAAAAGGGAGGTTTTGAATATAATTACTAGCTGCAGTTAAAACAACCCATATCCCGATTAGGATTGGCCAACGAAATGGCTTAAGTGATGGAACTCCTTTTATTGAGTGATATACGGACCAGTAAAATAACACCCATATGCCTAAATAAATCGAGCTTAAAGCAAGGGCCAATCCAATAAAGCTAAGATTAGGCAAAGGTTCTCCAGCAAATTGATTAAAGCTTTCTGCATAGGTGGAATGATTTACTTGCCAATCTGCAATAAGCAAGGCAATTGAAAACGAAATAAGAAAATAAACCGTTCCTGCTGAAAGCTTAGCAAGGAAAAGCTTTGCACCATGATTAGGATTGTGCAGCCAAAGTTGTGAATGACCTTCGATATTAAGTGAATTTATTAAGTATGCTGGCAAATAAAAAACATGGCCAACCACAATCATGATGGAAATGATAGGAAAAATAACAGACTCTTCAAAGTAATGCATTAACCCTATACCTGCAATGAAAGAAAAAAATAATATCCCGATCCCTACCATAAACCAGCTTTTAGTCAATTTAATTTCTTTTATGAATAAGCCTTTAAATGCTAACATAGTTCCCCTCCTGAATGAGTGTTCCGGTGTACTAGTCAAATAATACACTGGTACGAATTAATTAGTCAATGCTTTTTACTAATTTTTAGAAAAATGGGCTATTCAGCCAATAAAAAAAGCCCAACATAAGCTAATGGGTTCGGTTGAGAGGTGCAAAACAATAAATAGCAGTATAATTGGGAATCCAATTCGCATATGAATTGGATTCTTTTTATTTGTTGATTTATAAGGGTTTATGCATTTTAGCAGTCAAATTAGCATTATAATTCACACTGTAATTAACAACAATTTGTTGGACAACAGACAGTCTACGAAATATGTGTTAAAGTTGATAAATTTATTTTAATTCAAACAACTCAATTAAATTAGAGTGATTTTTTTAAAGGGTAATTGGATATTTATGTTAAACTTTAATAAATATCGAAATAAAGGAATAAAATATGATAAATTTAAAAGACGTTTTTTCACTTGATTTTGCATACCTTGAGACCTTTACAAAACGAATAGAAACGTCCTGGGGTTCAATTTTTTGCAATGAAAGTCAACCAAATTATTATGACGCAAATCACGCTCATATTAGTGATGCTATTGATAATCCAAAGTTAATAATTGATGAAGTAAAAAAATTTTATAATTCTAGAAAAATCATACCTAGATTTTATATTTATAACTTAGATGCTCAACAAGAATTAGTTAACCAACTAAAATTGAATCATTTCGGATTCGAAGAATTAATCAGTCCTGTTCAAATGTGGGAACAAAAGGTTTTGGAAAAGGAAAAACGCAATGAAATTTCTATTGAATTGGTTACAAAAATGAATTATTCCGAAGCATTAAATATTGAATGCAGTATTACAGAATTTGGAGGCAAAGCAGTTAGGGAAAAGGCTTTTGAGGTAGAATTTAATCATCCTAGTTTTATACATTATTTACTTCGGTATGATGGAATTGCCTGTGCAACAGCTTGTATTTTTATCAATGATAATCAGGCACGGATGGAAAGTGTTGCAACTCTAGAGGAATACAGGGGACGAGGATTAATCGGTGAATTGATTCATTATATTCAAGCAGAAATTGCTAAGAAGGAGCTAGAAAACCTTTGGGTGTTTCCTATTAACGAAAAAATAGAAAAAGTCTATCAAAAATATGGATTTAAGACCGTTACAAAACTGAAAATGGGACACTCCTATATAGGGGGAAGAAGCATAAAAGAAATTCAGGGATATTAAATTTTGGTTAAAGAATTAGCGAAGCAATATAGAATAACCGAGCTTGGAATACTATTTCCAAGCTCATTTTCTATTTCAAACCTAAACTACTTATACCAAATTGACTGTATTTTCTGTTGTTATTTTTTTGTTAAAACATATTCGAATTGTTGTGCGAGTTCAGTTGTGAATTGGTGTTATGCACTTCTAGAGACCGAACCCGTTAAACATAAACTGTACTTTTAAATTATTTATTCTCGTCTTTCACACGATTCACTTGAATATTTATCAGAAGTTGTCTGACAACATAGCTAGCCATAACTAATCCAGCTACAGATGGGACAAATGCATTGGAGGAAGGCGGCATTTTTGCTTTTCGGATAGTAGCATCGTTTTTACCAACTTCCTTTCTGACATCTTCACGGATGACAATCGGACTTTCATCTGAAAATACAACTGAGATTCCTTTACGAATTCCTTCTTTTCTCAAGCGAGTACGAATAACCTTGGCAATTGGATCTGTATGGGTTTTAGAAATATCAGCAATTTGAAAACGGGTTGGATCCATCTTATTAGCAGCCCCCATGCTTGAAATCATAGGGATATTTCTTTTTAAGCATTCCTTCATTAGATGAATCTTATAAGAAATGGTATCAGATGCATCGATGACAAAATCAAGACCATACTCGAAAAACTGCTCGTACGTTTCCTCTGTATAAAACATTTTCAGAGCGATTACTTCACATTCTGGATTAATATCTTTAATCCGCTCTTTCATTAGATCAACCTTTGGCTGTCCTACAGTAGAAAGCAAGGCAATGATCTGACGATTTACATTTGTTATATCAACATCATCTTTATCAACCAATACTAAACGCCCAACACCTGACCGGGCTAACGCTTCTGCAGCGAAGGTTCCTACTCCGCCTACCCCAAGAACAGCAACCGTGCTGTTCTTCATGATGTCTAACCCTTCTTTACCGATAGCAAGCTCATTTCTTGAAAATTGATGCAACATATATTCTCAGCTCCATAACACTTTCAAAATTAATAAAAACATAAAAATGGGTTCTACTTTTGTTTTTCCCGATATTGAATATACCATACTTTTTATAAAAAATAAGTATCTCCATAGGAATAAAATGATTAATTTTTTACAAATTAATCAAAAAATTAATAGTAACTATTAGTACCTAGTAATATTAATCACAGCTTTTTAATAATAACCATGATACTTTAATAAAGCATGAACCAAATCATTCCTAAACAATTGAAATGGGGTTATACTTTGAACTTACCACAATTAAAAATTGGCCATATGGAACCGAAAGTTCCCATCCTTCAAGGAGGTATGGGTGTTGGCATTTCACTGAGCGGGCTTGCATCAGCTGTTGCAAACGCAGGTGGGATTGGAATTATATCAGGAACAGGAATTTCAACAGATGAACTAAAGTTTCATATTAGAAAGGCAAAGGAAAAGATCATTGGAAAAGGCTATATTGGCGTTAATGTATTATTTGCAATGAATGATTTTGCCGAAAAAATGAAGGCTGCTATAGAGGAAAAAGTAGATTTTATTATTTCAGGTGCAGGAATTTCACGCGATATGTATTCCTGGGGAAAAGAGAGTGGAACTCCTGTTATTTCGATTGTTTCTACAGCTAAGCTAGCAAGACTTTCTGAGAGATTGGGAGCGTCTGCTGTTGTTGTTGAAGGATGCGAAGCGGGCGGCCATTTAGGAACAGACCGTCCTTTATTTGAAATCCTTCCAGAAGTAGTTGAAGCCGTAAACATTCCAGTCATTGCAGCCGGTGGAATATTAACCGGAGAAGATGTAGCTAGAGCCATTCAAATGGGAGCTTCCGGGGTACAAATGGGTACAAGGTTTGTTGCCAGTGAGGAATGTGACGCCCCATTAGCCTTTAAAGAAAAATATGTGAATGCACAAAAAGAAGATACGATCCTAGTTAAAACCACGGTTGGCCTGCAAGGAAGAGCCATTAAGAACAAGTTTACCGATTTAATTTCAGGAACCGGAAAATTAAAAATCGATAAATGCCATGATTGTTTAAAAAACTGCTCCTACCGCTTTTGTACACTAGATTCACTATTAAAATCCGTAGGCGGGGACGTAGAAAATGGCCTCGTATTCGCTGGCGCGAGAGTTTCTGAAATTAAGAGAATATTGCCTGTTCATACAATCATAAAAAATATTACAGATGAATATTTAGCTGTGAAATAAATAAATCCTTCAAGCCTGTCATTCTTCAGGCTTTTTTCTGTCTTAAAAAACAAATTATAGAGCTTTATTATTTTTAAAAAAGTAGCTGAGCAATTTTCACCTGCAGCAGGCATCAGATGAAGCGACTGATGACCGATCGGGGCAATTTTCCACTTCTGCGGGCAGCAGATGAAGTGACTGATGACTGATCATAATAATTCTCCCCTTCAGCGGGCACCAGATGGAGCGACTGTTGACC